>NZ_JBZNBU010000273.1:0-7652 GCF_058530065.1 Waterburya sp.
ATCAATGAAAAAATTAGCATTTTCATTATTAGCCAAAAGGGAATTATTAATAGTAAACGGTCCTGGTGAAATTTCAAATTGTAATCCATAGCTATTTCCCACTGCTACGAGTTTATCTACCAGAATATTTCTATTACTTAGATCGAACCATAAACCCCTTGTTTTATTACCTATAGCCTGATGATTGCGAAATATACCATCGCGTATATAGTGAACTTTTGTACCAGCGATCGCCCAATCATTAAAATCACCTCGATATCCCCGCCAATTGTTGAAATTAGTCTCATTATTATTCCAAACTGTATTCATTAATATGGTTGCTGTAATTCCAGCAAAACCATTATAATTAGCCTTATTATTTTTCAAACTAACATTTTGAGAATTTAAAATGTTTAAACCTCTGGCATTATTCCAACGAAAATTGCAATTTCTAATTTCTATATTCTGATTGCGAAACTCATTTTCCCCGTACCAAGGTCCAAATAAAACTGCTGCTCCTGAAACTTCTAACTCGCTAGCACTATGTTGAAAGGTTAGATTATTTAGAACAACATTATTTAAGTTCAAAAAGCGAAAAATAAACTGTTTGGTCGCTACCTCAATTTTAGCTGTTGACAGATTATAATTGTTTTCTGGTCTGAGATAGATTTTATTGCCATTGCGATCTAATTCAGCTACACCAAAAGAATTAGGTTCGAGGGTATTTTCTGGTTGACTTAAACCAGAGTATTTATGGCTACCTTTGCCTCTAAAGCTATTAGGCCAAGTATAATCATAGTTTTCTAACAATACTTGCTTGACCAGTCGATCGTTAAGGAAAATCATTTCTCGACGATGAGCAATTACCTTTTTTGGCCCGTGTTTTCCCCAAGCTCCACCATTATTACCAAAGTCATAATTCCAATCATGTTGATAATAAAGAACGCCTCCTTTATTTACCTTTTGCCAGGTATTGGGATGCCAAATTTCAGAACCACTAATAATAACTTTTCCCGTACCTTCCACGATCAAAACAGCATTCTGGGCTTTAGTACCAAGTTTGCTGCCATCAATCGTAAATTCTCCTTCTCGGTATGTACCAGCATAGATTTTAATCTTAATCCCTTCTCCTTTTTGTAAATGATTCTGAGCCATTTTGACAGCAGCACCAATTGTTTTTAAAGGAGTTTGTTTGTATCCTTGATTGCTATCTAGTGCATTTTGATGGTTTTGGTTTACATGAATGGTGCGTTTTATTTTGCTTTTGTCTATATTAGCTCCAACTATTTGCTGGGAATTAAAAGCTAGTTCCTGTTCTAAATCTTCGGGAAGAGCTTCAAAATTATTATCAACCGAACTATTTGAAGTGTGTTCTCGACTGACAGCTCTATCATATAAGCTATTACAGGAGGAGATTCCCACTCCTGAAACAAAACCTAAGCCAAGCTCGATCGCTTTTCTGCGATTTAATAATCTCTTTTTTGACATCAAATTAATCAAGTTTTATTTAACTTTAATAAAATAAAACTTGATTAATGTCAAGTAATAAAAGTTAATTTGAAGTTTTAAATAATCGACTTAATCGACTTGTAAGTTTCTAGCAATTTAGGTTCTTGATGTCGCCATTCTAAAATTTCTTTCATTCTCTGTTTTCCTTTTAAACCCATGGTTTTTCTCATCTCTGGAGAATCTAGAAGTTCCAAGATCTTAAGAGCGAATTCTTGCTCATCATTAGGACGAACGTATAAAGATGCTTCTGCTGCTGAATATCTGCCTTCTCGCAGGTCAAATTGCACTATTGGTTTGCCCAATGCCATATATTCTAAAATTTTGTTCATAGTGCAGTTTTGATTGTATTCAGATGAGGGAGAAGGTTCGACACAAATATCACAGCTAGATAATCTTTCTAATAATTCTTGACCTCGCTTAAATCCAGTAAATTCCACAAATTCTGTAATTCCCAGTTCTTGAGATAAGTTTTTCAAATCCTCTATGGCAGGACCACTACCAATTAACATGAAGTGAATATCCAAACGTTTTTTTTGTTTGACGATGTATTCAATCATTCTTAAAAGATAATCGACACCTTCTGGTTCTCCCATAACACCCATATAGCCAACTAAATATTTTTTTCCTTGGTAATATTGAGAGTTTTTTGGTACGGGATAAAAGCGAGACAAATCTGGCGCACTGCGAACTAAGAATACTTCATCTTTCTTTTTACCTCCTCTTGTTAAGGCTATATCTAGATGAGATTGATTAGTCGAAATAACTCGGTCGGCTGTTAAATAGGTTAAACGTTCTGCAATTCGTAAGCCATGATAAAAGATATCTTTACGTTTATATTTTGCCACGTACATTTCGGGACTGAGGTCGTGATGATCGAAGATTACTTTGACACCCGAAAAAACCTTAAACCAAATAGTAATTAAAAATAATAAATCTGGAGGATTGCAAATATGAATAATATCAAAACCTCTTTCTTTCCATACCTTTATCGCTAATTTGAATTGCCAATATACTGCCCAAGCATATTCTCTTAAATATCCAATAACAGAACTTTCTTCTGGAGGCAAAGGATGACGATAAATATGAATATTTTCTATTATTTCAAAATCTGAATCGAATCCATTTCCTTTGGGACAAATACCTGTCACTTCATATCCAGCTTTTTGTAAACTTGTTGCTTCCATCCAAACCCGACGATCGAAAGGTAGTGATAGATTTTCAACAACAATTAATACTCTATTCCTAGTTTTCTCTTGGGTTATAGTTGTCTGTTGAATTAACGTCATGATATTTTTTTTACAAATAGCTATTTTTAGCTACATAAGAGATAGATACGAATTTTTAAGTACTTTAGGTTATTGAGGTAATAATACAGTAAATTCTCGTACCTGTTTAAAGAAAAAAATATTTAATTACTATTCAACAGAAGAATTTGTTCGTCGAACTAAAGCTTGCTAGCTAAATAACTGTACTGCCTGCAAGCCAAGTGTTTTAAGTTCTAGGGTAATCCTATCAAAAAGAATAGAGAAAAGAAGAGAGAAAAAGTGCGAGGATGTAAATTTTCCAGCATATGACACGGGAATCTCTTAAAAAATCGATAAAAAAGTACTTTGCTAGCATTTCAGACAAAAGAGTAGTAAGCAGAAATACTCTCAAATTAGTAGATATAATCACAATCAACGTGGTGTAAATATAGAAGATGAAGTTTTAACTCTCTACTAACCCAAAGCAAGATAACTTTATTTTTGATTGACCAACAATTTCTTATAGTCAGCAGAAGGAATCAAAATAATAGCTCAGAAAAATATGAAAGCAATCAATAATATATTGTGTCTGTACGCTACTTTAATTATCTTTCTTCAATCCTTGAGAAATTTTACGCTCGTATTCTCTCAAACTAGCTAACATATTTTTAGCTGACTGATAGGATTCGTCAAGAATTCTAGACTCCTCTAGATCGTCTTCAATCAAACCGTCATTAATTAATCTTAAATAGTTGAGTAAAGAATTAAGATTGTTCCGAATTTTATAAGAAAGATTATTATTGTTTTGACGAGCTAATTTTTTAGAGATCTTTTTAGCTAAATGTTGTTGCTGAGATTGTTGGCTAGTTTTAAGTTGTGCCGAACACATACGCTGATATAAATTACTAGTTCTGAGTAATTCTTGATGAGTGCCAGATTCGACTATTTTGCCTTTATTTAAAATAATAATTTTGTCTGGCTGTTGTCTGTTGGGCAAGCGATCGCCGATAATAATTGTGGTGCGATCGCGACAGAGTTTTTCTAAAGCAGATTCGACGATAGGATATTCGCTTCGATCTAGATCTTGGAAAGGGCGATCGACAATAATTATTTGTGGTTGTAATAGTAAAGCTCTAGTAATAATTAATAATTGTTTTTGAGCTTCAGAAAGAACTGTTTTACTTCTGCCCACAATGGTATCGAATCCTTGGGGAAGACGAATAATAAAATCATAGGCTTTGGTTATTTTAGTTACCTCTATCGCTCGTTCTTCGGTAATATTTTCTAAACCGTAAGTTAAATTATAAAAAATTGAATTATTAAAGATAAATGGTTCTGGAGCGATCGCCACAATCGATTTTCTCAAACTACTAAGATCGTATTGTTTAATATCTTGGCAATCGAGCATAATTTTACCTTCAATTGGTTCATAAATTCTTGATAGTAAATTAACTAAAGTTTTTTTCCCTGCACCAGAAGAACCGATTAAAGCTGTAGTTTTTTGGGCAGGGATAACTAAATCGATCTTATCTAAAATTATACGAGCGTGATTGGGGTAAGCAAAGGTAACATTATGAAATTCGATCTTGTTTTGTAAGTTTTTTAAAGTTAAACTACCAGATTCAATCTTTGCTCGATTTGTTTCCTGAAGAAATTTAACAAACACTTCTAAACCCGATTGATTAGCCATAAATCTAGTGCGGGCATTTTTGAGGCGCGTAATTGGTAAAAATATTTTTAACAAACAAGCAAAATAGATAATGGCGACAGGAATAAAAGCTCCAACTTCTTTGCCATATAAGTAGTAGCTACCGATGGTTAAAACTAAAGCGATCGCGATTGGCGCAATATTATTAATTAAATAAATAACAATAGAGTTTTTCTGACTTTCTAATTCTGCTTGATGTTTGAGATTGATTGATTTGGTAAGTTTTTGATATTCTATTTTTTCCGTAGCTAAGTTTTTAATTTGACGGATTCCTAATAAAAAGTCAATCAACTGACGATTGTATATTTGAGTTTTTTGATTTGAATTTAATTCTCGTTGTTTGGTAGCTTTACGATAAATAAAATCGACAGTAATAATCAATCCAGTAAAAGATAATGTAATTAGACTTAGGGGTAAAGAAATAACAATTAAAATTGCCACCAAGATTAAACTAGTTATACTCAAAATTACTATTTGTTGAATGCTAGCAATGGCTAAAGCTGCTTTGTCTATTTCTCGATTGATTTTAAATAAAATATCTCCAGTTTTATTTTGAGTATAGTAACTAAAATCTATTTCACTAAGTTGTAATAATCCCTTACACTTCATTTCATAAATCAAATATTTACTATATTTGAGATTGAAAATCGAATTAAAATAAATAGCTACTTTTTCTAAAATAAAGATTAAAGCGATCAAAGATAGTAAAACAATTAAAGGATAATTTTGATTGAGATGATATCCCCAAATAAATACCGATCTTAAAAATGGTGTAAAACTAGAGAGTGTGAGAAGATTGCGATCGACTATAGCTGTCAAGATGATAGAAATTAAGGAAACAATCCCCAAAATGCTTAAGAACATACCAACCAAACTTATAGTCAAAGAAGTAATAAAATAAAGTAGTTTTTGTTTGACCAAATTAAAGATAAAGTTGTTGGTGGAATTATTAAACATATATTTTTAGCTTAATTAAAAATTTAATCCCCGACATTGGGACTACTTCATGTTCGGTTACGATAGAAGAAACACCTAATATCATGGACTAGATTGACTCCAAACGTCGAGAGTATAATCCTCAAACATAAATTATTTAAGCTAAAAATATTGAATATACTTACGTAATTAAGCTGATAAATAATGTAATGTATTGACTTTCGCGATCGCGATCGCACTATTAGTAATAGTCAGAAAGTTATGGTGAAGCAAATTATTTTTTGACTTTTAACTATCATTTTTAATGACATCACAAATTAATAAAAATGTTAATGTTATTATTCGTCTTGCTCAACCCACCGATCGAAATGCGATCGTCAAAATTCAATATAATGCGATTAAAGTTTTAGCAGCAAAAGATTATACTCCTCAGCAACTTAAAGCTCTATTAAAAAGTAAAAGTACTCCTAGAAAATCTCCAGAAACTATTTTTATTGCTGAAATAAATCGAGAACCTGTAGGTTTTGCTTCATTATTATATCCACCAAATACTATCGGTGCGGTGTTTGTCGATCGTCGCTTTAATTGTAATAGTCGGTTTTTCTGCTTTGATAGCTTTCTTGGCTGCAATTAATTGAAAATATAGATTATTTTCTAATCTTTTACTTCATATTTAGAATTGTGAATATCGATCAAACCATCAGGAGGAGTAATTTCAATCCTTTGTTGAATGACATTAACAATTGGAACTATTTCCTTAACAAAAGGCACAAAAATAGTTAAGGGTTTTTGAGATTTTGGTCTGTATTTTTTACGCTTGCTACGCCGACTAATTTGCGAAAGGTCGGTTTTTTCTTGAACTTTAAGTTCTGGCTGTTCGTGTAACTTTATTTCCAGTAAATCGTTTCCTGCGGTATACAGATCGACGACTATACCAATGTTTTTTTGAGTTTCTTGGTGATATACTTCCATCCCAATCAAATCCGAAACGTGATATTCATCCCGTTTTAATTTCGGACGGTCTTTTTTATCTACCAATAATTGATAATTACGCAATTCTTCTGCCGCTTCGCGAGTTTCAACGCCCTCTAATCTAATTACATATAAGTTTTTTCCCGCCAAATATCTACCACCTTGCAGTTGTACTTCGCGGATTTCCAAAGTGTTAGGATGTCTCAACCACCGCTTACCAGCTTGAGTGAATCTTTCGGGAAAGTCCGAATTGGGGTAAACTCGCAATTCTCCCTTCAATCCTTGAGGTGAGGTGATTTTTCCCACTTCCAGCCATTCTATTGCTTCGCTATTCATTAAATCGGCAAGATTTTCGATCGGTGCAAGAGATACATTATAAGCTAAGTCCTGCTAGTAAATGTTGAATAAAAGGCTCAGATTCATTAATAATTGATAGATGGCGTTTCTAGCAGAAAAAAATTAATGGCAACAATTAATGACAATTATCTAAAACTCAAAGCAGGATATCTCTTCCCTGAAATCGCTAGAAGAGTTAGTGCTTATGCAGCGAATAATCCCGATGCAGCAATTATTAAACTAGGTATCGGAGACGTAACAGAACCACTCCCCGCAGCTTGTCGCGATGCAATTATTACTGCCACCCAAGAAATGGGCGATCGTGCTACTTTTAAAGGATATGGCCCCGAACAAGGCGTGCGACTCGTTTAGTGTGAAGGTACTATTTTTAGTATATAAGCACTAGCATGGTGTGACTAAATGTTAAGTAATTAACAATTCTTAACAGGTCAAATAGAACGTTTTTCTTACGTTTTGTGAACCATGACAACTAGGTATTTCGTATAGGTGAGATGATCCAATATTGGTTGCTGAATACTAATAAAAGCATAATCATCAAGTCCTATCTCTCAGGTGTTGGAGATGAAAGCATAACCCCTGCGGTAGCGAATGGTCATCAATCCGCAAAGCGGGGTTAAATGGGGCTATGACTGGTAGTCTGAACTGGTTATCCTCTAGCAAGAATTCTATGGATAGAGCGTTCGCTCGAAGTACCGTAACCGCCGTCACGGGGACACGGCTAAATCAGGTCTGATAAGCCGTAGCCAAAAAGGCAACATCGCAAATAGTTAGTTATATCTACCTTGGGTATAACTCAATACCAACTGCGATCGGTGGAAAGGTTAAAAGTCATAAGCATCGTTAAGCAGAAACAGCCAAATCAGGACTGATAAGCTGTAGCTAAAAAAGCAAACTTGCACAAAATTATAAAATTATTATGAGTTGGCATAGCTCATAATCAATACCAA
>NZ_JBZNBU010000274.1:0-4842 GCF_058530065.1 Waterburya sp.
GCTATACTTGTCCCTGTCATTATGATTCTTCCTAAAATTCGATTATTGTTGAACGGCTATGAAGCTTTTTGCTTCTTTAGTTTGTAGGGTTCGAGCTTGACTATCGCGTATGGCTAAAACTGTATAGGCGATTAATACTCCTAACAAACTCGCACCTATGGCTTGATGGGTAACAGTGAGGGGTTCGACTTGCAGGTGCAATTTAAAAGTAGCAATTCCCAGTAAAATTTGCAGGCTGACTAAAACTGCGGTGCAGTTAGCTAAAAGTCTCAAGCGACTGTGCAATCCTGGGGTCTTCCAACTCCTCCAGACGAGGGCAATAACGGCAATAGTTGGGGGAAAGACTCCTAGAATATGAGCATTCATTACGCCACATAGTTGCGAACCAGCAAAACATTGATGTAATGCCCAGCGAGAGCCGACTAATCCCCCTAAAATACTTTGTAAATAGACTAAAATTGCTGCGATTAAACCCCACCAACGTAAATTTCCTGCTGCTTTTGTTCCTTGATAGGGTGATAATGCCGTACCTATGATAATTAAGGTACTAAAAAACAATAATGCCGTGCCTAAATGGGCAGTGACAATATCAAAGCGCAATAGTTGAGTTACGGTAAGTCCGCCAAGAATGCCCTGAAAGACAATGAGAAATAAAGCAAAACTACTCGCCCAAGGCAACCACCCTGGTAATTGCTTGCGATACCACCAAGATAGACCAGATAAAGCGATCGCGCTAAAACCAATTAGGGCTGCATCCAAACGATGAAACCATTCTAAAAATACTTGAAGATTCATCTGTCTGGTGGGTACTAGTTGACCGTAACACAAGGGCCAATCTGGACAAGCCAACCCTGCATTCATCACTCTAGTCGCACTGCCTACCGCCATCAAGAGTAAGGTGGCGATCGCAATTTTCCAAACTAAACGCCTAATCCAAACTTGGGGTTGGGAGCGAGTTTCTTGCCGATTGTTGGTGGGAGATTGAAATATAGATTCGGTCATGGCACATTTGACAATGATAAATGAAATAAAACTTTACTAAGATTAAGGGCGATCGCCAAGCTAGCCGAAAGCATCGCTTTTATTTCTAATTCTTAAATTTTGCTAATTATCTGTACTTTTGATTTTTCTCTCTTCTAACTTTAGCTATCTTTTCTCGATCGCTTTATCTTTTTAGATATTCTTCAGATTAGCGGATATATTTTCCTCACAAAACTTTAAATACATAAAGAAAAAATAAAATTTAGCTATCAGATTCAAACTTATGGATTAAGCCTGGAGTAATGGATTGCAAGATCCCAAACAAAACCTAAAGATTTTACCTGTAGGGTAAATATTTAACGGTTAATCTTCAAATCTTCTGTCAATTCGATCTACTCTAATAAAGTAGATTGAAATATATTTTTGCAGCCGAAATTTTAGTATTAATAACATCAACAATTCCTTTGGGAAAGTAATAACTTGTAAATAGTCGAATATAAAAACTAGACTTAGCTACTTTTAACCCAGTAAACCCTATCCCTATTTATTTATCGACGTGAATATTCCAGGCAACATAATTACCCTGATTGCAGGCGTAGCTTTAACTTTAATTAGCTTGTGGTACGGGCAAAATCACGGTCTGCTTCCTATTGCTGCATCTAGCGATGCGGGGGATGTAGACGATCTCTTTAATTTCATGATGACCATTGCAACGGGTCTATTTCTTTTGGTAGAAGGAGTTCTAGTTTATTCAATTTTTAAATTCCGTCGTAAAAAAGGCGATACTACCGATGGGCCTCCTGTAGAAGGAAACGTGCCTTTAGAAATAGTCTGGACTGCTATTCCTACAGTAATTGTCTTTATTCTGGCTATCTATAGCTTTGAAATTTATAATCGCATGGGTGGTTTAGATCCAATGGTAGCTGGAGATCCTGGTCCGAACTTAGCCCACGCCCATCACCATAATTCCCAACTAGTAGCATTAGATTCTAACCAGCAAAATATAGCTTTGGGTTTAGGGCTTTCTCCAGATTCTCCACAAGGCATAGAGCCTCTAGAAATAAAAGTAAATGGCATTCAATACGCTTGGGTCTTTACCTATACAGAAAGCGGTGTTATTTCTGGAGAAATGCACGTCCCCGTAGATCGTCCCGTCGCCTTGAAAATGACTGGCGGAGATGTAATTCACGCCTTTTGGTTGCCCGAATTTCGCATCAAACAAGACGTAATCCCTGGTAGAGAAACTAGTTTGGTCTTTACCCCCAACAAACTTGGGAAATATCCCGTAATTTGTGCGGAATTATGCGGTGCATATCACGGGGGGATGAAAACCCAGCTTTATGTTCAGACAGAGGAAGAATACAACCAGTGGATTCAAGATAATACCTTTGCCATGAACGAAAGTAATGAATCTGTGGCGATGAATTCTAAATAAGTAATGAGTAATGAGTAACTAAGCAAAATTAATTACATATTCGCTATTTATTTTACCCTTTACCCTTTACCCCTGTCTTGGTGCGCTTGCGTCCATTGAGGAGGTGGCATATTCTGAAGTTTCCTCAGAATCCCGTGACCGCCGTGAAACCTCAAAGGCGGTCGCACCGCCTACCTAACCCTAGCTATCCAATTAAATTTGCACGACTACTTAAGTAATGAGTACAACCATTGAAAAACCAGTCCCTACTTCACCAGAGGGACAATCAGCACACCCCCAAAGAAAATGGTATGAATACTTTCTTTTTAGTACCGACCATAAAGTAATTGGGATACAGTATTTAGTTACCGCATTTATTTTTTATTTTATCGGTGGCGCATTGGCAGAGGTAATGCGTATCGAACTTTCCACACCCGATCCCGATTTTATTCAGCCCGAATTTTACAATCAGGCTATGACCATGCATGGTTCGATCATGTTGTTCCTCTGGATTCTTCCAGCGGGGGCTGCCTTTGCCAACTATTTAATTCCCCTGATGATTGGGGCGGAAGATATGGCGTTTCCCCGTCTTAATGGGGTTGCTTTTTGGATAATTCCCCCAGGCGGAATCTTTTTCCTTTGTAGCTTTTTTGTGGGCGCGCCTCAAGCGGGTTGGACTTCTTACCCACCTCTAAGTTTGATGAGTGGTAAATGGGGAGAAGAAATCTGGATCTTGAGCGTCTTATTATTAGGTGTCTCTTCTATGTTAGGGGCGATTAACTTCGTTACCACTATTCTCTTAATGCGGATGCCCGATATGGACATTCACAGTATGCCTTTATTTTGTTGGTCGATGTTAGCGACTTCTGCGCTAATTATACTTGGTACTCCTGTTTTAGCAGCAGCCCTAATTCTACTATCTTTCGACCTAATAGCAGGAACGGCATTTTTTAATCCTGCGGGGGGAGGAGATCCAGTTGTATACCAACATATGTTCTGGTTTTATTCCCATCCTGCGGTATACATCATGGTTTTGCCTTTTTTTGGCATTATTTCTGAGATTTTACCCGTCCATGCTCGCAAACCAATATTTGGCTACAGAGCGATCGCTTACTCTAGTTTGGCTATCAGCTTTTTGGGCTTGATTGTCTGGGCGCACCATATGTTTTCTAGCGGTACTCCTGGCTGGATGCGGATGTTCTTTATGGCAACTACGATGATTATTGCCGTGCCGACAGGCATCAAAGTATTTAGCTGGTGTGCTACTATCTGGGGCGGAAAAATTAGTCTCAACAGTGCCATGCTGTTTGGTATCGGTTTTGTTTCATTGTTCCTGATTGGTGGTTTGAGCGGAGTCATGTTGGCTTCAGCACCATTTGATATTCACGTTCACGATACCTACTTTGTGGTAGCGCACTTCCACTATGTCCTATTTGGTGGTGCGGTGTTTGCCCTGTTTGGTGCTATATACCATTGGTTTCCCAAAATGACAGGACGGATGATGAACGAAACCTGGGGACGGATTCACTTTGTCATGACCTATATCGGTTTTAATATTACTTTCCTACCGATGCACCAGTTAGGTTTGCAGGGAATGAACCGCCGCATCGCTCTCTACGATCCCCAATTTGCAACCTGGAACATGGTCTGTACCATTGGTTCTTTGTTGCTCGCATTATCTACTTTTCCCTTCGTGATTAATGCAGTTTGGAGTTGGATTAAAGGACCACAAGCACCTCGTAATCCTTGGCACGCCCTAACCTTAGAATGGCAAACAGCATCTCCACCAATTATTGAAAACTTTGAAGAAGAACCTGTTCTTTGGGCTGGTCCTTATGACTATGGTATAGATACAGAAAGTATCGATGGCGATGAAGATGTGGAAGAGATGTTAGCAACAGTTACCGCAGAAGGCAGTTAATTAACAAAGACAAAGAATGAAGGATTGAGGATGAAGAACAAAACTAACAAGATTCTGATTCCTTCTTTCCCCGATGGGTCATTGACAATCAACATACGCTTGATGTGGATTAGCTTCGTTCTAGTTTAGTAGTTTTTAGCTATTAGCTATTAGCTATCAGCCATTAGCTTTTAAGAAAACTTGGAAATTTAAGTTTTTTCCCTAGACAAGTAATAAAATCTCATATTTAGAGAAGGTAATTTAAAGGATTGTAAGATTTTTTAATTCACATCAGACGTAACATATAAACAATTAACAATCAACGATACATATGCAAGGTTCAACCGTAGATAATAAATCACAAATTGCGATCGCAGCGGAACAAGATGCAGAACACGGACACCACGGACATCCCGACCATCGGATGTTTGGTCTGTATATCTTTCTGGTTTCTGATAGTATGACCTTTGCGGGCTTTTTCGCAGCATTGCTAATATATAGAGCGATTATGCCCCTATGGCCCCCCGAAGGGATGCCTGAATTTGAA
>NZ_JBZNBU010000275.1:0-10942 GCF_058530065.1 Waterburya sp.
CGATGACTTTCAATTACACACAAGGCATCAAGAAACCAACTGTTTTCGACCCCAGAGGCATAAAAGTGGCTAAGATGCTCTAATCTATCTGCAGGCAAAAAACTTCTTATTTCATCTGTAATTTGGTGATAAGAGGAAGGAAAAGCAAGAGCCATGCCGACCAAATCATCACCATCACAGGCAACCAATGCGCTTTTATAAGTGTGGGGATAATTGTCATTTTCAATGCCGTCGGCTAAGACTTCAACAGGTGACATTCCAGAAATAAAATCGTGAAATAGGTATTCGACAACGCCACCAGAGGCAATATCTATCATTTCTGCTATTTTTTTGCTATCTTCCTTTTTTCCCTGACGGTATTTAATTGCCATCTGAGTTTCTTCTCTTGATAAATAGGATCTTTCAATTACATAATTGTTGCTTCACCCCATAAAACAGTGGAGATAGTATCATCGCCAGCTAACTCACCATCTTTGCTCTAGGTTAACATTGAGGTTCTAATGTAAAGCAGATGTAGATTTCGCTATTTTACTATTTTAAATTATCTTGAATCAGTTTCAGATTGTTAATACAGATAGAGTTATCCTCTTTAACAGAAATAATGCCTTGACGGCGTAATTTACCCATCAATCTGGTTACCGTAACTCTAGTAGAACCGATCGCACTACCAATTTGAGCGTGGGTTAAAGTATAGGGCAAACAACATTGTCGATCTTCATCTTGCGCTCCATATTCTTCAATTAATAAATGCAGAAAGCTCGTGAGGCGATCTATGGTGCGTCTTTGACCCAAAGCACTGAGCCATAATAACTTTCTTTGGTGTTGATCGCGGAAGGCTTCGTAAATCTCTTGACGAAAATTTGGCCAATTTTCTAAATCTTGCCAGTAAAGCCAAGCCACCTGAGTATAATCCACATGAGCGTAAGCATGAAAACTAAAGTCTTGATGAGACAGGATTTCAAATGGCTTCCCCGCGCCGATAAAACCGAGAAAAGTTTTTTCAATTTCTTCAGCAAATTCTGAATCCGACTCTGATAATGGTTTGGCAGAATTATTATCCGATTGATTTGTCGTTTCGCTAACCAAACGAACTGCACCTTGATTGACAAGATAGATCAGTTGGGGACGTACGGGAATTTGCTCATCTTTATTAAAAATACGATCTCGATAGTGGGTTTGCGCCCAGTCCATAATACTTTTCCAACTCAAATTTGAACTAGATTCCTCAGAGGATCGATCGGAAAACTGCATAAAATGAAGGCAAAATATAATATCAACGCATATTCGATTCTACATGGATAGCAATGTATCAAAAGAGACTTTTTTACATAAGTTTTTCTTACTACCACTTAGTCAAGAAAAAAAAACGATATCGATTGTAGATTTATTGAGATCGAAGCTGTTGTCAATTTTTGATTTATATCAACAACAGCAAAATATTGCTTTCTCTTATCAGTTTCCCCAAATAAGTATTCCAGTTAACATAGCTCTTTTGGACTCTGCTATTGATTCTAGAACCCTAAATCAGCAGGCGGATCGAGTTTTTTTTTCATCACAATCAAAGACTATTGTATATGCTTCCTCTATTATTTTAGTTATAGCTGCTTGTCTTAAAAAAGCACCTCAAATCATATTAGAAGAATGGGAAGATCTCTGGAATTTTCCCGCCAAAAATATCAATGCTACCTCTTATTTAAAGTTTCATATCTCTCTACAACAATCTGGTTGGGTCTATTTTTATTTATCAGAAAAATCGATCGCTATTTATCTTAAGCGATCGCTAAATTCATTTAATTTAAAAACTACTATTACTCTCCATTTAGCTTATAGTAAGGGATTTATTAGGGGGACAAAGGATTTATTTTCCCTACAATACGTACACGCTCGTTGTTGTTCTTTGCTAAGGTTAGGAGTCAGAGAAAAAATAATTCCCAATTATGATGCCCTAACTAGTTTAAATTGGCTTGACTCTGGCGATCGCCTGTACTGCCAAGAAGAAGCGGAAATTTATTTACTGCGTCAGTTATTTTTAATTACGGATTCTTTTACTCAAGAAGCAGTCAACTGGGAAAAATTAGCTAGTAATTTTAGTCAGACAATCATGGTTTTTGTAGCAGAATGTCGTTTTTTAGAAGCAGTAAGACAAAAAAATCCCGAAGTTGCGCTCGCCCGTTTGGGACTAATTGCTCTCTGTCAATATTGGTTACAAAGAATACTGACAGAAAAATTGAACCTTCCCGCACCAACAGAAATATAGACTGATTGCCTTTCTATCTTGCTTAAATTAAATCTAAAAAATATCTTTTCAGATTTATAATTGATGACACGCTGCAGTTAATAAATAACGTATAATTGCGTAAGTTTTGATTTATTGACTTTTAAAATAATACTTTCTTTATAGCGTGAAACTATTTGTTTATCATACTCCTGAAGATACTCCCAACGACAAACTACCAGATTGTGCTGTAGTAATTGATGTTTTGCGAGCTACTACTACGATAGCAACTGCCTTAGATGCTGGAGCAGAAGCAGTTCAGGCATTTAGTGACATTGAAAAATTGAAAGATCGATCGAACTCTTGGGAACCACATAAACGTCTCTTGGCAGGAGAAAGAGGAGGAGTAAAAGTAGAAGGCTTTGATTTGGGTAACTCTCCTCTAGCTTGTACTGCTGACGTTGTTAAGGGTAAAAGATTGTTCTTAACTACTACAAATGGAACTCGCGCTTTACAAAGAGTTGAACAATCTTCCTGCGTTATCACAGCTGCTCAAATCAATCGTCAAGCAGCAGTTAATTACATTTTAGAAACCCAACCAGAAACAGTCTGGATGGTAGGTTCTGGTTGGCAAGGAGACTATTCTGTCGAGGATACTGCTTGTGCTGGGGCGATCGCTCAATCTATCTTTCAGCAAAGCGATACTTCTCCTGTAGATTTGTTTGGCAATGATGAAGTAATTGGCGCGATCGCTCTTTACGAACAATGGAAAGATAACCTGTTAAATGTACTACGTCAGTGCAGTCACGGACAGCGTCTTTTAGGATTGAATGGAGATGAAGACCTAAAATATTGCTCTCAAACCGATATTCTGGATATCTTGCCCATTCAAAAAGAACCAGGGGTATTGGTCAGCCATCAGTAACTTTTGAAATTATCAATTAATTTTATTGGCTACTAGCGGGCAAAGACCAAATTTGACCCGCACCATCTGTCACTGCATGAGGACCTGAAATTATTGGGGAAGAAAAGCGAGATATTTGCACGTCATATATTTCATCAACTCCTGCTTGAAACTCTAAATTGCCGATAATTTTTGCTGCTGCAAGATCGACGATCGCAATCCCGCATTTCAATTCTCCATTCAAGCGATCGCTTAGGGGTAAATTGCCAAAAATAGCCGTTTCGCGAATTTTAGACAGACCGATAAAGGCAAAGCGATCGTAGATTGCCATCCCGCGAGTATAGCCTGGTAAAGAAATAATGGTTTCCTGCTTGCCAGAAGTAATATCTACTGCCACTAATTGCCCATGACCAGAATTAAGTACCAAAAGTTGACTGCCATAAATTCTGGGGGAATGAGGCATCGATAAACCCGATGCGATGGTATTACTGCTAGGCACTTCTAAAATACAGCCTCCACTTACCTTGTTGTCTCGCCAACCTCCTGGAGTATCTGTTTTATCCAACACCGTGACATATTGCGGCATTCCGCCCACCATTGCCACACCATTAAGATGACAGCGATCTTCGGGAGCAAGAGAACTGATAAATTTAGGTCGCCATTGGGGTAAAAAGTTATAACTATTTGTTAGAGTGCAAAGACAAGAAAATCTGGTATTGACGAACCATAATTCTTTTTTTCCCCAAGCTAAATCGTGAATGGAAATATCTCCCGTGTATTGTCCTCCTCTAGTCAGAAAACAAGCATTATAAGTACCAGAAGGAGCTATTTGAGGGGCTAAAGTAGCATCATTTCTGAGAAAATAAACCCAATCTTTGCCCCCTACCGCCATTTGAGTCGGACTAATGGCTATTCCCATCGCTCGTTGAAAATTGTGGAAACTAATATTAAGGTTGTGGTCAGCGACGTGTAATACTCCCAATTTTCCCGCTTGATAGGTAGAAAAAAAGAGGGAAATATTTAAACCCTGAAGAATATCTTGTAAATTATTACTATACTCATAGCGTACTTCTCGCAGATTTTCTTCTCGATCGCGGGGATTAGATTCATTCAAAGATTGATTCATAAAGTTCTGTTTGTGGATCTTCGTTCTTGTAATCGGCTCAAGCTTCAGAAAATATCAGAAAATAAATGTCTTGCTGTTTGTGATTCGCCGTTTTTAACGTTTAGATCTTGATACTGTAAAGCAGAATAGCTGCATCTCTAAGGATACCTATTAAATTGAGATTTTCTTGGACTTCGATGAATAAGTTTTTTGGCTTATGTTTTTCTCTCCATAAAAATCTATTAGTGCTATGGGATCGGACGATTAGCTTAACTTTTTATACTTTTTCTACATACCCTTAATTTAACTATTGATATTGCTATCACCTGATTTATTGCTACTTTATTGCTACAAATTACAAACTATCTCGAAGTTTTAAGCAATAAAATCCTTCATAATTGTATAAAACTACACTAATATTTATTTCCAAAATAGGTAACGATAATGATAATTGATGGAACTCCTCAGGACGATGATTTAATAGGAACTGAAGCCGATGATACTATTTCAGGTTTAAATGGAGATGATTTAATCTCGGGAGGGCTTGGTAATGACAGCCTTGAAGGTGGTAATGGAGACGATACCATTAATGGAGGAGAAGGCAACGATTTTATCAATGGTGGATCGGGTGACAATGTCCTCAATGGAATAGCTGGCGATGATGTAATTACCTTTGGTGCTGGCGAACATACTGTCAATGGTGGTTCTGGCAATGATAGTCTGTCTCTTGATTTTTCGGCTCAAACAGATGACTTTATTTTTACCTACAACGTATTTGAAGGTCTTAGTCCTGTATCTGAAGGCATTCTTGCAGGGACAACCATTGTCTCTATCGAGCAAGTTGAATTAATTTCTGGTTCGGGTAACGATCTGGTTGATATTGCAGCAGTCTCTCTTGACAGTGTAATTACTGGAGGCGAAGGAGATGACTCTCTTATCGGTGGTTTAGAAAACGATTCTCTAGAGGGAGAAGAGGGCAATGATACCTTCTTCGGTGGTTTTGGAGATGATGACATCGTTGGCGGAGCAGGCAATGATGCAGCCGTTTTCCAAGGGCTGGGTTCTGACTATGAAGTTATTTTAGGGGAAACTTCTATTTTAGTCACAGGAGGTCCTTTAGAAATTGAAATTCCTGTTGAAGAAGGAGAAGAGGGAGAAACAATAACTGTTCCTGTAGAAGAATTTTTTACTGATACTTTATCTGAAGTAGAAATTATTCTGTTTGAAAATGGTGAGGTAGTTGTAGAAACAGGAGAATTTATTCCTTTCGATCCTGATTCACCTGACAGCGAAGCAGTTCCTCTAATTACATCATCTTATTTAGGAGTCGATGAAGATGATATCCCTGTGTATAGATTTTCGCGCACAGATATTGAAACCCAGTTCTATACTACTTCTGAGATAGAAAGAGATATAATTTTAGATACTCTTCCTCAATATAAGCTTGACGGGATTTCTTTTGTGGGAGTAGCTCCTCCAGATGAAGAAGAAGATCCATTAACAGGAACTATTCCTGTATATAGGTTTTTTAATACTAGCACTGGAGTGCATCTCTATACAGCAGATGAAAATGAGCGAGCCTTTGTTGAAGATAACTTGGATAATTATGTAGCAGAAGGAACTCCTTATTATGGCTACGAGACTCAAGTTGAAGGAACTATTCCCTTGTATCGTTTTTATAATCAAAGCTTAGATGCTCATTTCTATACCCTTTCAATTGAAGAAAGAGACTTCTTTATTGAATCTCCTGATTATGAGCCAGAAGGGAGTGATGATGCCATTGCTTTTTATGTGGAACCTATCCCAGAACTATAAAATTTAGGGTACTACCTGTCAAACTCACGTCTACTGAGATTAATCGCTGAGCTTAAAATAAGTAAAAGCTAAGTATTTAATTTTTACTTAGCTTCTGTGTTTTCCCCATCCTCTTTATTTGACAAGGTTTTTAGTGAGTGAGATTCAAAATATCTTCAATCTTAGGCATATCTTCAATCGGAATTACCCTACCTTCATCTTCAAAATTCTCAATTTGGTCGAAGTTGAGATAACGATATAAATCTCCTTCAAAAGGTGCAATTTTTTCTTTCACAATTGCCATATATTCTTCCACTGTAGGAATTTTACCCAACAAAGCACAAACAGCAGCAAGTTCTGCCGAACCTAAATATACTTGCGCGCCTTTACCCATGCGGTTGTTGAAATTGCGAGTAGAAGTAGAGAAAACAGTGGCGTTATCTTCAACTCTTGCTTGGTTGCCCATGCAGAGGGAACAGCCAGGCATTTCCGTACGCGCCCCAGCAGCAGCAAATATGCCATAAATACCCTCTTCCCGCAGTTGTTTTTCATCCATGCGAGTGGGAGGACAAATCCATAGTCTGCCTTTAACTACTCCCGCACCTTCGAGGATTTTGGCAGCAGCGCGATAATGTCCGATGTTAGTCATACAAGAACCGATAAATACTTCGTCTACCTTGTCTCCCGCGCATTCAGACATTAATTTAACGTTGTCGGGATCGTTTGGTGCAGCAACTATAGGTTCTTTAATTTCATTGAGGTTAATTTCAATGGTGTCGGCATATTCCGCATCTTCATCCGCAGACATCAAGCTAGGATTAGCCAGCCATTGTTCCATCTTGGCTACGCGACGCATTAGAGTACGAGCATCTCCATAACCGCGAGCTACCATATTCTTTAGTAAAGCGACATTAGAACGCAAATATTCCGCTACCGTATCTTCGCTAAGTTTAATGGTACTTCCAGAACAAGAACGTTCGGCAGTCGCATCGGTAAGTTCAAATGCTTGTTCCACTTTTAAATCAGGCAAGCCTTCCATTTCCAAAATGCGCCCGTTAAAGACATTTTGCTTGTTTTCTTTGGCAACGGTTAGTTTACCCTGTTGAATGGCAGCCCAAGGAATCGCATTAACGATATCTCTCAAAGTTACCCCAGGCTGTAAGTCTCCCGTAAATTTAACCAAGACAGATTCGGGCATATCCAGAGGCATTACCCCTAATGCAGCAGCAAAAGCTACTAAGCCAGAACCTGCGGGGAAGGAAATACCCAAGGGAAAACGAGTATGGGAGTCGCCACCAGTACCTACAGTATCGGGCATCAACATTCTATTTAACCAGGAGTGAATGATACCGTCTCCAGGGCGCAAAGCTACCCCACCGCGAGTCGCAAAGAAGTCGGGGAGGTTTTTGTGGGTATCAATATCTACAGGTTTGGGATAGGCTGCGGTATGGCAGAAAGTTTGTAGGGTAAGATCGGCATTGAAACCCAGACAAGCCAACTCTTTTAACTCATCACGAGTCATTGGTCCTGTGGTATCTTGAGAACCAACAGTAGTCATAATTGGCTCGCAGGAAGTACCAGGACGCACCCCAGGTAAACCACAAGCTTTACCGACCATTTTTTGTGCCAATGTAAAGCCTTTGCCAGTATCTTTGGGCATTGAGGGGCGAGTGAAAACTTCGGATACAGGCAAGCCTAATGCTTCTCTGGTTTTATCGGTTAAAGCCCGACCAATTAATAGGGGAATTCTACCGCCAGCCCGTACTTCATCGATAATAGTGTCGGGTTTGAGATCGAAAGTGGTAATAACTTCGCCAGATTCGTTAGTAATTTCACCTTTGTAGGGATGAATGGTAATTACATCGCCAGTATTCATTTGGGCAACGTCACATTCGATAGGTAATGCCCCAGAGTCTTCAGCTGTATTGAAGAAAATAGGCGCGATCTTGTTACCTAAGATATAGCCACCTGCTTTTTTGTTGGGAACGAAGGGAATTTCTGCTCCAAGATGCCACAATACGGAGTTAATCGCCGACTTACGAGAAGAACCAGTACCTACCACATCGCCCACATAGGCTACGGGATGTCCTTTTTCTTTTAACTTAGCAATCGTTTCAATCCCGTCGGGCATTTTCGACTCTAACATCGCCAAAGCATGAAGAGGAATGTCGGGGCGAGTGGTAGCGTGGGGTGCGGGAGAAAGATCGTCGGTGTTGGTTTCTCCTGGCACTTTAAAGACATTTACGGTAATAGCTTCTGCGGGTTTATCGCGAGAAGTAAACCATTCGGCGTTTGCCCAAGAGTCAATTACTTGTTTGGCATAGGAATTAGTTTTGGATAGTTCTAAAACATCATTAAAGGCATCGAACACTAGTAAAGTTTTGCTTAATGCCTTAGCTGCTTCAGCAGCAATCTCTGTATCTTTTGACTTTAATAAATCTACCAGAGATTGAACGTTATACCCCCCCATCATCGTACCTAGTAGTTCCACTGCATAACGAGTAGAAATTACAGGACATTTAATTTCATCTTTGGCTACAGCAGTTAAAAAACCAGCCTTAACATAAGCAGAATCATCTACCCCAGGAGGAACTCTATCTCTAAGCAATGATAGTAACTCTTCTTTCTCCGCTTCTGGGGGATTTTTAAGTATTTCACATAATTCTGATGTTTGTTTTGCTGTTAAAGGTAATGCAGGAATGCCCATCGCCTCTCTTGGGGCAGCCTGTTTTCTATATTCTTCTAACATTTAGTAGTTCTCCTCTCTGTCTGTAGATTTATTACAGGATTTCTATTGTCTCATCGATTTCTATCTTCTTAAAACTTTATGCTTTAAGCTTTTGATTTGAATATTTTGATTTGAATATATTGTATGTATTTATAGAACGCCCAAGCTGTTCGATTGGTTGCTTTTTCAAGATCTAATGAGATATTGATATTTTGTTGTAGATAAGCTGTCAGGATTTAATTTGACGAGGGAGCCTGCGTCGTCTTACGGCGCAAAGGAACGCGCGAGTTGCTGATTGAGATGGACTGGAGGGCTAAGAGACTGGGAGGCTAGGAGAGGGTTTAATGGTCTATTTTTCAATGTAAAATTTAATACATCATTTTAATGAATAGTAACTTAAATCCTCTAGGTCTCAACCTCTATGGAATAGCTTTTCTTTTGCTATTTTTAGTGCGGTCGATCCTAAAAGTTAATCTATAGCCCATAATACTGAGAATTCAGTAGTTTCAATCCCAAATAGTTTAGCGATCGCGGTGAGTCAGTATGATTACGCAGTCAATGTAATTATTGCTACTTTGCTTTGGGTCATTATCTAAAAAATATCTTTCTGTATGTATATCTACTAGATAATATTTTGAAAATACAGAGCCGATGTACATTGCTAATTATTTAATATAGAATGTAACATTATGTAGTCTCTGTATCTTCAACTAGATTGATTAAAAAATCATGCAGAGCAAATGTACAATTCTTACAATAACCACTCTAATAGAAATTTATCCTTAGATGAAAATCAAGACAGTTGGGAAAAATTACATGATTTAAGATATTTGAATTTACAAAGCGATCGAGTAAACCAAAAAATTATCACCTTTCCCAATACACAAACTAATATCTTACCCAAGCGTATTATTGATATTGTATTTTCGATTGTATTACTTATTTTTATGAGTTTTCCAATGTTAATCATTGCTATTCTAATTAAATTAGACTCTCCTGGTTCAATTTTATTTAGACAAACTCGCGTAGGATTAAAAGGCAAAAAATTTCAAGTATGGAAATTTCGGACTATGGTTCAGAATGCCAGTCAAATTCAAAAGCAATTAGAAGCTAAAAATGAGTTTGAAGGAGGGATACTTTTCAAAATCAAAGAAGACCCTCGTGTTACCAAAGTCGGAAAATATCTTCGTAAATATAGTCTTGACGAACTACCTCAAATTTTTAATGTTTTACGAGGTGAAATGAGTTTAGTGGGTCCTCGCCCTTTACCCACAAGAGACGTTTTAAAATTTACCTCGGAGCATCATTTCCGTCATGAAGTAATGCCAGGAATTACTGGTCTTTGGCAAGTAAGCGGTCGTTCTGATAGCAATTCAGAAAGTTTATTTGAACTCGATGCGGCATATATTCAGAATTGGTCTTTAAGTTTGGATTTCAAAATATTACTACGAACCGTTAAAGTAGTTTTAAGTGGCAAAGGTGCTTATTAAATTCAGTCCTATAAAATAACTTTTAGAAAATCTTATGAATTCTAATACACATCTAGATGAATATCTCGATTTCCAGAAATATTGGATGGTATTCAAACGACGTTGGCAATCTGCTACAGCTATATTTATCACCATTGTTGGTTTATCTGTAGTTACAGCAATTTCTTTAGATAAAATTTATCAAGCTGAAGCTAAATTATTAATCAAAGTAGATCGCACTGCAAAACTTACGGGTTTAGAAAATGGAAGAGGAGAGATTGAAGGATTAACTACTGAAAGCGACCCTTTGACTACTGAAGCAGAAATTATAAGTTCTCGTCCTATAGTTAAAAAGCTCATACAGGAATTAGATTTAAGAGACGATGGTGGAGAACTTATAAAATACAAAGATTTTGCTGATAATTTAACAGTCAAACCAATTACTGGAACTGACTTGTTGGAAATAACTTATCTTGATACAGATCCAGAGTTAGCTGCCGTTGTGGTCAATAAAATAATCGAATTATACATTGAAGATCATCGGGTTAATAATCGCTCCGAAACATCTACAGCTAAAGAATTTATCGAGCAACAAATACCTGAAGTAGCAGCTAGTGTTAAAGAGGCCGAAGGACAATTACGCAATTTTAAAAATCAAAATCGTATTGCTAGTTTAGAAGAAGAAACTACAGCAAACATTGATTCCATATCGCAAATTTCTAACAAG
>NZ_JBZNBU010000276.1:0-4058 GCF_058530065.1 Waterburya sp.
CTTCTCTCTGGGAAGAGCTAATAAATATTAAGCTCCCCATACTCTTAGTAGTAGGTGAATTAGATCCTAAATTTGTGGCGATTAACCAAAAGATGAACTTAAAATCTCCTCAATTTAAGTTAAAGGTAGTAGAAAATACTGGACACAATGTTCATCTAGAACAGTCAGATAAATTCGCCCAAATTATCAATTCTTTTGTCCTGTAATTCTAAAATACAACTATTTTTAAGGGGTACAATTTGTTGTTTTATTTTTACTTGAACAATAAGTTATAAAAATAGGCTAAAATTTTCAGTAATTATACATAGATTTACTTGTAAGTAATTTATCAATAACTATTCAAATTAAGATTTAATCTGCTTTTTTGCCAAAAATAAGCAAAATATTTTAAAGACATATGACTATTCAACCACCATCATCATGGTCAGAAATTTCGTCTAATGGTGCGAAAAATCAAAATTTAACGACCGATTTATTTAAAAAACTTACCTTCGCAACTACAGAACCAGAAATTCTTCAAGTAGCAGTAGAAATCACCTACGAAACTTTAAAATGCGATCGCGTTGTAGTTTACAGTATGGAGTCTGCATCCAGGTGTCAAATTACAGCCGAAGCAGTTACCCCTGGTTACGCTCAAATTTTGGGGACAACTATTGAAGATCCTTGTTTTGAAGCCAGATATATCGACAAATATCAACGGGGAAGGGTGAAAGCCAACACCAATATCCGCAATGCAGGGATGAGCCTTTGCTATGTAGAAAACTTAGCCAAAATAGATGTTAAAGCTAATTTAGTAGTACCCTTAGTATCTGCCGATAATTCTCTCTATGGTTTGTTGGTCATGCACCAATGTTCTAGTACGAGAAAATGGCAGCAACCAGAGGTAAACTTTGCTCTCAGCGTCGCTAATTGGACGATGAAACAAGTGTCTCAAGCCAAAATTCATTCTCAACTCCAGGAGCAAATTAGCCGCAACCACCAAGCAAGGGAGCTACTGACTTCTATTACCCAAGAAATTCATGGTGCAAATATCTCAGAAGATGTACTGCAAATAGCAGTAGATAGAGCAAAAGAAATTTTAAATTGCGATCGCGTGGTAGTTTATTGCTTGCAAGACGGTAGTTTGGGAGAGATTGTCGCCGAAGCCACAATGCCCGCTTTAGCTTCCATTTTAGCGAGGGTGATTAAAGATCCTTGTTTTGAGTATCGCTATATAGATCGCTATCAAAAAGGCAGAATTAGAGCGATCGATAATATTTATGATGCGGGCATGACTCCCTGTTATGTGGACAATCTAGCCAAGATAGGAGTGAAATCCAATTTGGTTGCCCCGATTAATTGGGACAATGGCAAGATATATGGTTTATTGGTAGCTCATCAATGTTTCGACTTTAAGCAATGGCAACAAAACGACATTGACTATTTTCAGCAAATTGCTTTTCATGCGGGTTTATCTCTCTCTAAAGCTAAATTGCGGGAAGAATCTCAAATAGTTGAAATGGGTCTGACTAAATTAGACAATGTTAAAAACACTGTTCGAGCAGCAGAAGTCAAACTACAACAAATCGACCGACCTATTCAAAACATGGATAGGATCTCGATCGAAACCAATAATTTGAATAAACTATTAGCCAGAGAAATCAACGCCATCGCTAGCACTGCTTCCTCAGAAACCAGAAAAAATTTGAAGCTAATTTCAATTATTGCTAAGAAATTGACAGTTATTAGTTCCAAGTTAAACGAATCTTTACTTGCTGCGAACAAATATCGCCAAGAAGCGATCGAAGTCTTAGAAACAACCAAAAAAGATTTATAGCAAGAGCGATCGAGAAACATCTAGCGATCTGTAGAGATTATTCTAGTATTATTTTTTTCTTTAAGTTTTTCTTTTGAGTGCCTTTATGTTTAAGGTATTCTTAACTTGTTAAAAAGTTTTTTCCTTTAAGATATATTCTAGTGGAGCAGAATATCGATACTTAAAAAATACTCGTTTAAAATAGTTTTTCTGGGGTAAGGTGCTTATTGTTCGGATCTGTAACCTATAAGGAAAATACCAAGCTTAAAGATAAATCGAAAAAATGACTCCTGAAATATCGGTTGTAATTCCTGCATACAATAGCGAAGCTTACATAGCGCAAGCTCTGGAATCTGTTTTATCTCAAACCTATCTCAATTTTGAAGTCATCTTAATTGACGACGCATCTACTGACTCAACTGTCAGAATCGCTCGTAGTTTTCACGATCAGAGAGTCAAAATAATTAGTAATCAACAAAACAGAGGTGTCAGCTATAGTCGTAATTGTGGAATTCAATTGGCTAGGGGTACTTGGATCGCACTTTTAGATTCCGACGATTGGTATGCACCAGAGAGACTAGAAGTACTATTGTCCGTAGCCAAGCAAGAAAATGCAGACTTGATAGCCGACGATCTCAACCTAATTCGCGATCGCGACTCTCAACCCTGGAGTACTTTGTTGCAAGAAAATCAACTACCAAGATCTTCAGTAACAGCGATCGATGCTCTTGATTTTGCGATCGCCGATCGCCCTAATTCAATTAATAAAAAGAGAAACTGGAGTTTCGGTTATACCAAACCTCTGATGAAACGAGAATTTTTACTCGATCGCAATATTGAATATGACGAAGCGATCGACGTTGGCGAAGATTTTGTTTTATATTTAGAATGTTTGAGACAACAAGCTAAATTTGTTTTATTGCCCCAAGCTTATTATTTTTATCGCACTCGCATTACTTCTCTTTCTACTAGAAAACCAACAGAATATTTAGCAGAATCGAGAAACATTATTCAACTGTTTATCGATCGCGAACGTGAAACTAGTGGTGATTCTCAATTATTAGAAGTATTGTTAGAAAGCTGGTTAATCTATAATAAAAGGCTGGCTTACCATCGAGTTCTAGAAACAATTAAGCAGAGAAAAGTCGCTGAAAGTCTTTTTTTGATTATAGATAATCCATATATTTTAAGCACCTTATTTCATAAGTTTTATAGTATAATCGCCCAGAAACTTATGTCCCTTGTGGAATCTAGAAATATGGACATAATTGATTTAAACATAGCTTCTGTGAAAGAATAAAATAAATCAATTTAATTGCAACCGAATAAAATTAGAATCCAATGACCATAGCTGTATCTATCCCCATAGACTTGTCTAGCAGGAAAGAAATTGCCGAAACTCTTTTGGCTAAATATGGTACAGAGTATTTATTTTTGGGTCGGATTTTTCAAGAGACTACTACCAATCAAAGTTGCGAAATTGAGATTAGTAATGCTCAGAAGGACGAGAAATTTGATAATAATTATGATGGGAAAGTTGTTCGTTTAATTTCTACTGATGTAGGTTATGAAGCTTGCGTGACAATGGCTCGCTTTACTCAAGTTTTCCTCCAGATTGGCGGTACTACCGTTCGACTAGAATCATCTCAATTAGATTGCGAAGTAGATAAGTGGCTAGCTAAATATAATTCCCAAGATGTATTCGATATTTATTCTTTATATGTCGGTTTGATTGAAGGGGAAGATAATTACTACTCCTGTGGAATGCACAACTTCGGCAAAGCGGATGTTTCTCTAGAAGGAAAGGAAGATATTGGCTTGGCTATTTATGTAATGAATGTATTTAATTACTATCGTTTAACTGAGTCGCCCATTCTTCAAGACGAACACACCTTTAAACCAGATATCGAATCTCCAAGCTACACAATGAAGTGGATTCCCGATCGAGAATACGAAAGCAACAGTCTGCTATACAATCCTTGCGGGAGGTGGCATCTATATCGAAATATTAATCTGGACTAGGTGAATTGAGTTATACCATTTTTCTTTAATTCGACGGCGTTGGTGAATAAAGGTATGATTTTTCAAGAATGCGATCGCTAAAAAGAAATGTGTTTTTGAATATAAGGAACTGGGACATCTGAAAATTTTAGATAGTGGATAATTCGGGTTAACTGAAAAAGTTGGGAACAGTTGTCATCAATAAAGTTGAAGGTGGTTGAGGACTATTAAAATCCAAGGAAAACTGGGATAATTGCTCAAA
>NZ_JBZNBU010000277.1:0-8911 GCF_058530065.1 Waterburya sp.
CTATTCGGGTTTCAGTCCCGTAGTTGGGATTATTAAGTTGGAAACTGGTACGACTATTTTTCTTGCAGCTATGGCAATCAATTGTTTCAGTCCCGTAGTTGGGATTATTAAGTTGGAAACTCTTCTAGCTTCGCCAGCATCGATGGCGGGGTTTATATTGTTTCAACAACCATTTCAGTCGAAGATGGATTGAAAGATAGCTGTTTGAGTTTTTAAACCAGCGATCGTTCTAGTAGTTTCAACAACCATTTCAGTCGAAGATAGATTGAGAATTTAAGACAGATTAGATTGGAATATTTTTGATGAGTCTCAAAAATCATTCTATGAAAATTAACTCAGGCTATAAATAGCTATTTTTCCCCGATGAATTAGCTTGTTGGCAATGTTAAGATAGATTGAAAGGAGCACATCTTTGGTAACGCAATACCCAGATGACATTATTTTGTCACCACTGCATTCAAAGACATCAATTTGTCCCAATGACAAAAATAAGTCACGATGACAGTAATGTGTCTTTAACGACAAATAATGTGTCACTGTACAGTAAGGCAAGCCCCGAGCGAGAATTGAACTCGCGACCTCATCTTTACCAAAGATGTGCTCTACCACTGAGCCATCGGGGCATTTTCTTTATTTGCCGTATACGATTATAGCATTGCAAGATTGATTATGAAATAAAAAAATAGAAATAACTGATACAATCATTAACTATTAATCTGGGTATCGTGTGTAAGTTACTACCGATATCTATTTTTTTACAAACTAAAAAAATATTTAAGAAAAATCAATGGATTTTGTTAGTGATCTGTTTGTTTATGGTAAATGGCTTGGGATTGGCACTATTTTTGCTCTATTAGTAACTACTATTGCTTTTGTTGTTGGTTGGGGGTTTCGCTTTCGTTTGGTGGGCGTAACCAGCTTTATGACAGTCTTAACACTGGGTACATTTGCCTTGGGGTTGAGCTTTTTTCCCAGAGTAGAAATTCCTGGTGCGGTTCGTTACACCTTGATTTATGATAATGGCGCAAATCAAGCAGTGGTAGCAGTAACGCCCGATATCGAGAAAACCGCCATCGAACCGACCTTGCTTCAAGCAGCTTCAGACTTATATTCTTATGGTAGGACTGGCACAAATGGAAACAATCAATTTACAGTTAAATTGAGAACTGTTCTCCATCCCCAATCGGGAGTATCACAACCTTTGTTTTTAGGCGAGGCGAAACGATCTCTAATTGCTACTGGGGATGATGATATTAAAATTAATGTTTTTGAGCAGAACCTCAAAAAATTACCTGCCAGCAGCTAACAGAGCAAGAGTAATTAATATTTATATGAGCAAACAAGCTACCACTAGATCTATCAAAGCAAACACTAGTTACGCCCCCTTAACGATCGCTCCAGCCAGAGTATTACGAGGAGAGAATTGTTTGCCAAATTCTGTCAAGGAAATAACTAGATTAGGGGATCGCCCTTTGGTTGTCGGTGGTAACAAAACATTAGAACTAATCGCACCTCATTTACAATCTCTACTAAACCCTAAAACTTTGAGTTTCACTAGTTATAGTCCAGATTGTGCCGAATCTTCCCTATCTCGACTAAAACAGACAGTTGAAAAACATCAAGCAAACTTAATTATTGGCGTTGGCGGTGGCAAGGCTTTAGATACAGCTAAACTCCTAGCTTATCAATCAGAACTACCAATGGTTGCGATTCCCACTTCTGGAGCTACCTGTGCGGGCTGGACGGCTTTATCGAATATCTATTCGGAAGAGGGTGCATTTCAATACGATGTAGCTTTGAGTCGTTGTCCCGATCTGTTGATTTTAGATTATGGTTTGGTACGCACCGCCCCCCAGCGGACTTTAGTAGCGGGTATTGGAGATGCGATCGCCAAATGGTATGAAGCTTCTGTCAGTAGTGGAGAATCTACTGCAACTCTTTTAATATCCGCTGTCCAACAAGCCAGAATTTTAAGAGACATTCTCTTTCAAAAATCGGCTCAAGCCCTAGCAGATCCCCAAAGTGATGAATGGCGGGAAGTAGTAGACGCAACGGTATTATTGGCAGGAGTAATTGGTGGTGTTGGTGGGGCTGATTGTCGTACTGTAGCTGCCCATGCAGTCCATAACGGTTTGACTCATCTTTTGGAAGCTCACGATGTTCTCCATGGAGAAAAAGTGGCTTACGGTATTTTGGTGCAGTTGCGTCTAGAAGAAACCATTCAAGGTAATAAACTAGCCGAGTCCTCTAGAAATCAATTGTTAAAGTTTTATACAGAGATTGGTTTGCCTAAAACCTTGGAAGATTTGGGTTTGGGTGAAGTTAGTTTGAGTAAATTGCGTCATGCTGCGGCGATCGCCTGTTCTCCAGAATCGGATATTCACAGATTACCTTTTAAAGTGTCTGCCGAAGAACTAACCGCAGCAATGGTTTCAACTACCTGCGTTGCTATTTAACTATCAATTGGTTTTAATTCGATCTCAGGTGACGAAGTACAATAGGTGTAGCAATGAACTATTGCTACGCCATTTTTCAATTACACATAAAATATATGGATGCTTTTGCTTTAATTCCTCCAGAATGGACCAAATCAGCAGTTCATGTTTTTGATTTTTCTTGTCCTAGTTGTAAAATGCCCCCCAAAAAAGCAAAAAACGTCTGGTTAAATCGTCGCGCTCCTGTTAGTAGTGGCGATCGCCGTAAATATCAAGAGTTCTATTTATGCGAATGCGATACTGCTTGGTGGAGTTGGAGTGACGACCGACCCCCCTCGGAATTAAATAACTCCTAAAAACAAATTAATCTTTACATAATCTAAATGCTTGAAAAAGCTTTATTCTTAAACATGACTTTAGTTATCTACTTCATCGAATGCAGTTTAACAAAATCCTGATAGCCAACCGAGGAGAAATTGCTCTACGTATTTTACACACCTGTGCTGAAATGGGTATTGCCACCGTAGCCGTACATTCCACGATCGATCGCCAAGCCCTTCACGTCCAGTTGGCCGATGAAAGTGTATGTATCGGGCCTCCTCCATCGGGGAAAAGTTATCTCAACATTCCTAATATTATTGCTGCTGCTTTGACTCGCAATGCTACGGCGATTCATCCTGGTTATGGATTTTTAGCAGAAAATGCTCGTTTTGTGGAGATTTGTAACGATCACCAGCTAACTTTTATCGGCCCTTCCAAAGAAGCAATGTTGGCGATGGGAGATAAATCTACTGCCAAAAAAACTATGGAGAAAGCAGGAGTACCGACTGTACCTGGTAGCAATGGCTTATTACGAGATGAAGAAGAAGCTAAAAAAGTGGCTGGGGAAATTGGCTATCCTGTGATGATTAAGGCTACTGCTGGTGGTGGTGGTCGCGGTATGCGCTTGGTGCGAGATGAGTCGGATTTAATTAGGATGTTCCAAGCTGCTCAAGGAGAGGCAGAAGCAGCCTTTGGTAACGGTGGGGTCTATTTAGAAAAGTTTGTGGAAAACCCCCGCCATATTGAGTTTCAAATTATGGCTGACAGTCACGGTAATGTAATTCACTTAGGAGAAAGAGACTGTTCGATTCAACGTCGCCATCAAAAATTATTAGAAGAAGCTCCCAGTGCAATTTTAAGTCAAGAATTACGGCAAAAAATGGGGGAAGCTGCGGTTAAAGCGGCTAAATCGATTAATTATGTTGGTGCGGGGACAGTGGAATTTTTGCTTGATGGTTCGGGAGATTTCTATTTTATGGAAATGAATACTCGCATCCAAGTAGAACATCCCGTTACGGAAGTAGTTACGGGAATCGATCTGATTGCCGAACAAATTCGAGTGGCTCAAGGAGAAAAACTGCGGTTTACTCAAGCTGATGTGGTCTTAAAAGGTCATGGGATCGAATGTCGGATTAATGCCGAAGATCCGCAATATAATTTCCGTCCCCATCCAGGTCGCATCAGTGCCTACTTACCACCAGGAGGGCCAGGAGTCAGAATGGATTCCCATGTCTACACTGACTATGAAATTCCCCCTTATTATGACTCTTTAATTGGCAAGTTAATTGTTTGGGGTGAAGACCGCGATACTGCCATCAAACGTATGAAGCGCGCTCTGAGGGAATGTGCTATTACTGGCGTACCTACCACTATTGATTTTCACAAGCAAATTTTAGAAACTTCTGCTTTTCTCAAAGGTGAGATCTATACCAACTTTATCGCCAAGCACTTCGATCTTTAGTTTTTAGTCTTTAGTTGTTAGTTTTTACCGCTTACTCAATCTATGGTCGGGAATTTTTGGCAGCAAACTTTAGCAGTAGGAATTTGGCTGATCCCTGGTTTGACTCAGATCGGTAATTCTTGGACTATAGCAGCTGCGATCGCCAAACCAAGGGAAATACCGTCAACTGCTCATAACTTTCTATTGTCCCGTAATTTCGGCAAGCAGGGACGTAATGGCAGAGATGGCAGAAATGGTAGAGATGGTAGAAATGGCACGAACAAAACTATTACTGTTAATGGATCTACTATAGAACTAGATCTTTCTGGGACTGATGGGGAAGATGGAGAACCTGGCGGATTTGGTTCTGATGCTATTTGTTATGGGTTTTATGGGGAATATAAATCCGATATCAGGTTACCCAATGGAGGTAGAGGTGGTAACGGTGGCAATGGCGGAGATGGAGGGAATGGCGGTTCGATTACCGTATTTTACGATCGCCTGGAAGATCTCCAACAGATTTATGTAGTATCTTCTGGCGGTTATGGTGGGAGGGGTGGCAGAGAAGGTAGAGGTGGTAGGGGTTGTTATTGTCCTAGTTGGGGATTTAAAAGCCATCAAAGCGATCGAGATAAAAAATATTACTGTTATAGCGGACGAGATGGTCGCTGGGGCAGAGTCGGCAGAGATGGTGTGGATGGTAGCTTAGGCAAGCTTTATTTGGTTAAGGGAAGAAATAACTTACCCGAGGAAAAGCTTAAGGACTCAATTTCTTTATCGGCGATCGCGCAAGGACAAACAATCAATCTGATTAACAATATTTGGCAGTCTCACAATGGGGCGAGTTCTCTAGTAGCAGCCAACTCGATTATTGCCGATACTTATGAAGAATATATCGATACTTTGACTAGAAAAATATCTTTTGCTTGGAATGAATCAAAGAGTATTAAAGATTTTGCTGATGAATCTTTAGAATTTGCCTTAACCGACGCTAATAAATTAGCTATTACTTATCCCGAAGCAGTTTGGTTGGATACAACTATTCAAACTAGCCAAAATAATACTTTATTCACTATTAATCATGCCATCGCCGAAGCTGAAACGACTCGTTTGGAGAGGGGGTTAATTTCAGGCAACAGATCTGACTTGGTTTTTAGTGCGATCGATCTAGCTCAAAAGTCAGATATCATTCAAACCCAATTTGAAATCAAATATCGTACTAATGGCGATCGCTTTTCTTCTAGAAGAGACTCCCGAAACTATAAAACTAGATATGAAGGTATTATTCCTGCCGCTGCGGTGACCAGAAACAATCAGCGATTTGCTTTAAATCTAGGAAAATTGCCCATAGATCGTAAATATCTTCTACCAGGAGTTGCGATCGAGATAGAATTGACCATTATTCGTTTTTTAGGCGATAATTCTGCCGAACAAAAGATTTATTGGCAAGGGGAAATAGATTAAATACTTAACTTCAATTCTTAAACTAATCCTTTAGGGCTGACCTCTGACTACATGTGGCGAACCCGATCGCCTTTGTGACCCCTGACCTCTGACCTTAAAGCCATTTAATCGTGAGGAAATTAATTAAAATTACTATATCTCGAACTTAGGTTAACTATTATTCTCGCTAATGCCAATTAAATATAATAACGCCATGCGAGTCGCTACTCCACTAGTAACCTGTTGGGAAATTAGGCTGAGACTGGGATCGTCCATCAAATCTGAGGTAATTTCAACTCCTCGGTTGGTGGGTCCTGGATGAAGTATTTTGACGTTAGTTTGGCATAATTTAAGGCGATCACGAGTAATGCCAAACAGTTGATGGTATTCCCGCAGACTGGGGATAAAGTTAGCAGTCATGCGTTCTTGTTGCAATCTTAAGGTCATGACGAAATCCGCAGCTTCTAAGGCTGGTTCTAGTTCCCAGTGGAGAAATAATCTATCTTGACATTGTTCGTTTGCCAGATTCAAAAATTCTTTGGGTAACAAGGTAGCGGGTGCTGCTAGGTGAACTTCCGCTCCTGCGGTGGTCAGACTGTAAATATTAGAACGGGCTACCCTAGAATGGAGAATATCTCCGACGATCGCAATTTTTTTTCCTTTTAATAATTCTGTGCGGGGATTATCCGAATCTAATAAAGAAGTAAGGGTAAACAAGTCTAACAAAGCCTGAGAGGGATGTTGGTGCAAACCGTCTCCTGCATTGAGAATGGTAACTCCAGAGTTTAAGCGATCCATTTCCCTGGCGATCGCTTGAGGAACTCCCGCTTGGCTGTGACGAATCACCATAATATCCGCACCCATCGCTAAATAGGTTTTAGCCGTGTCTAAAATTGTTTCTCCTTTGGTTAAAGAAGAAGTCCCAGGAGAGAAATTCAAAATATCTGCCGAAAGTCTCTTGGCTGCCAGTTCAAAACTACTACGAGTGCGAGTCGAAGGTTCAAAAAACATATTAGCTACAACTCTTCCCTGGAGTGCGGGGACTTTTTTGGTTCTTCCTGAAAGGACTTTTTGAAATCCCGCAGCAGTTTGTAGAACTGTATCGTATTCGGTGGCGGAAAAATCTATCAAAGATAGAATATGCCGTCTCGTCCAGGTAGTAGTAGACATGAATGATTGGAAATTATCTAGTTGCGGAGGCAATCATTAGGGTATCAGTTTAAGGAAAAAGGAACAACAAATAATTAATTGGTAACTAGATAAAAAAAGGATTGAAGAGGCAGAGATTTGATTTCTACCGCTTCAATCCAGATAATTTTGTTTATCGTAATGTTGATTGTTTGCCCTTGATAGAACTAGTTTTAGAAAGTAAAGGTAGTTCTCAAAGCACCAATAAAGATACTGTCGTTGTCCTCGTCTTGGTTGGGGTTAGAGATAAAAACTACACCAGGAGTAATAGAAATATTGTCGTTCAAGTTAAATCTGTACAATGCTTCTACGTGAAGGGGAAGATCTTCAGAAATATCTTCGTCCGTATCATCACCATTAGCATCAATGGAACTTAAATAAGGTTCTGCACCCACAATTAAAGCTGCTAGACTGCCTTCTTTAATCAGATCGTTAATCACCAAAGCACCAGCGAAGTTGATAATTTCTGCATCGCCGTTATTATCTGTTCCTGGATTAATAATATCGGCAATAGTATAACCACCCCAACCGCGAAGGCTGAATCTGGGACTAATATCAAATTGAGCTTGCACCCCAAAAGAGTTAGTAGCTACAGGAGAAGTACCAATATCAACCCCAGTAGCACCTCTGAGGTTAGCAGCATTCGTACCAGTACCGCCCCAAAGGAAAGAACCTCTAAATGCAGGTTCTAGATCGTCATTGAGATTAGTTTGCTCGTTATCAAAACCGCGCACGTAGGTTAGACCTAGTTTGAGGGATTCTGTAGGTGTCAGTTCGATTTGACCCATTGCAGAAAAAGAGCCGTTAAATAAACCGTTAGTTTCTGTGGGATCTGAACCATTAGGAGCGATGTAGCCCCCAGAAAATGCTAAAAAGTCTGTTAAAGTCAATTTCGCTCCAACCCCAGCAGAAGAACGAGCAATACCCTGACGATATAGAGGGTTGCGTTCGCCAAAACGAGTTAAAGCACCATTGGCACCACCACCAGTGTTTAATCCAGAGTTGTAGGTTTCTGCATAGAAATGGTGAGCGGCTAAAACGCCCATTGCCGTAACTTGTAGTTTTTCACCGACGGGGAAACTGTAGTGCAAGCGATCGATGACAATATTGTTATCTGTTTGACCGTCGAATGCAAAACGTCCTTCTCTCGTGCCAGTAAGATTTTGAAAGGAGTTACCAATATTACCAGCAGTCAAACGGGTATATAGCTTATCGCTACCAGTGAAACTACTAACTAAGGTCAGACGAACTCGATCGCTAAAGGTTACTTCCGAGTCAAAATCATCGCCAAAAGCATTAGCCAAAGTAAAGGCTACTTCCCCAACTAATTTGGTAGTAGTGGAGAATTGGCTGTCTTCCAATGCAGCAATTTTACTTTCAATTTCGTCTACTCGTCCGCCAATAGCTGCAAGTTCCGCTTCAAATTCTTGGCTCAATCTTTGGATGGTTTCGAGTTCTTCTGACCCAACAGTTTCTTGAGATGCGATCAAACGCTCGATTTGATTTAAACAAGAGTTCAAACCCGCCGCAAATTCATAACGAGAAAGGGGTCGATCTCCGCGATAGGTTTGGTTGGGGAAACCAGAAATACAACCATAACGGTCTACCAAGCTGCGTAGTGCTTCGTAAGCCCAATCTGTGGGAGCTACATCGCGCAACTGATTTACGTTGGTTACCTGTCCCATATTATTGTTGGGATCTGCTGGGTCTATTTCTACAGAACCATTAAAATCTGCGTAGTTGGCGATCGCATCTGGATTAGATAAATCGATTTCTTGTGCCGAAACACTACCATTTCCAGACAGCAAAGCTGCCGATACGACAGCAGCAGTACCAAGCAAAATTGGATGCTCGATCTTCATTAATTTTTTCCTCACACCTAAAATATAGTCGCACCACCGTATATATTTTCACTGTGGCTAAGACATTCTTATACGATATGGAATTGCTTTTTGTGATTTTTAATACTTATTATTAATAATCAATGCAGCTTAAGAATAGTTTAAATGCTTAAACTGCATTTAAAGAAGTGGGCGGAACTCCCCAACCTCGCGAAGCAGGTTGTGGGATGGATAGCCCCGCC
>NZ_JBZNBU010000278.1:0-25658 GCF_058530065.1 Waterburya sp.
CCTTAGCTCTCATTCTATTTACTCACAAAATCTTCTTTTATTGACATTTTAGCCAGTAGCGATCGCCTGATTCTTGGATCACCAAAAGCGTGCAAGACCCTTAAAGATCCAATCAATTTACCTGGATTTGTAGATTGTCAGGACGAAATAGATGGAGACTACAGCGATACACAGCTAGAGAAAGATATTTATTATTTTGAGGGATTGGAAAGTGAAATAATTGCTAGTTTTGCTGCCTTTTGTAAAGAAGGAACGCATCAATGTATGGATTATTCAGAAGCTTATACTCCCTATGCTTTATTTACCCGCAGTAATGAAGGAATAAAAGTAGAAATCGTGGGTAAAATGCTTTGCCCTTGGTTAGATGGCATTCGACCAGAAGATTAAACTTACTACCTACTACCTACTACCTACTACCTACTACCTAAAAGCGATCGCCACACTGAAAAAACCAACAAGAATAAATAACTGTCAATTGTTCATTGTCAATTATCCATTACTAATATATGATTATATATTTGGAGATATTTTAAAATATTGTAATTCAGAGGAGAATTAATATATGTCTCGTTACAGAGGACCTCGTTTGCGGGTCGTGCGTCGCTTGGGAGATTTACCAGGCTTAACTAGAAAAAGCCCCCGTAAAGCTTATCCACCTGGACAACACGGTCAAAGTCGTCGCAAACGTTCTGAATATGCGATTCGTTTGGAAGAAAAGCAAAAACTACGTTTTAATTACGGCGTTACTGAAAAACAACTAGTTCGCTACGTTCGTAAAGCTCGTCGAGTAGCTGGTTCTACAGGACAAAGCTTGTTGGAATTTTTGGAAATGCGCTTGGACAATACTGTATTCCGCATGGGTATGGCTGGAACTATTCCTGCTGCCCGTCAACTAGTCAATCACGGACATATTACAGTTAACGATCGCGTTGTTGATATTGCTAGCTATCAATGTCGTCCTGGAGATGTAATTAAAGTCAGAGATCGCGATCGCTCTCGTAAATTAGTCGAAACCAATATGGAATATCCTGGTTTGGCTAACCTTCCTTCTCACCTAGAATTCGATAAAAATACCTTTACTGGTAAAGTAAATGGCATTATCGAGCGCGAATGGGTAGCATTGCAAGTAAACGAGCTACTAGTCGTTGAGTACTACTCTAGAATGGCATAGTCATTTCCTGGAAGCTAATTTTAGCGGTAATTCTCAACATATAGTTTTTAGGCTGCAAACTATAATTACAAGTTTTATCCCTAGGGGAAATGATGTTAGATGTATGTTGATTCTTCCTCTTTCTTCCTTAAGACATCATTCTCGATCGAATTAGCCTCCAATTTGAGACATGGTACGAGTATAGTTACCGTCCGTACCACTGTCTCGCTCTTTAAAATTTATTTCTGGTTTGAATAATAAAAGTTGGTTCACCAGTTCTTGTAATTTTTGGGGATCTGCACCACTACGCAAAGCAGTTTTGAGGTCTATTTGACCAGTCTCGTTCAGCAAACAAGGACGCAACCAACCATCGGCGGATAGTCTGACGCGATTACAGCGATCACAGAAACATTCAGACATTTGAGAAATGAAGCCCAACGTACCTTTTGCCCCAGGGATTTTAAACACATCGGCTGGACCATTACCTTTGATGTTAGACTCTTCTAGCCCCCATTTTTGGCGCACCGCACGGCGTATTTCTTCCGAATCGATCCAAGCCTTATCGCCGAATAACTCAGCATTGCCAATGGGCATAAATTCAATAAAACGGACGTGCCAGTTGCGTTCGATACTTAAAGCAGCTAAATCTAAAACCTCTGTATCGTTTACCCCAGGAATTACTACCACATTTAACTTCAAAGGATTGAATCCCACTTGATGGGCGGTTAAAATTCCTTGCCACGTTTGTTGCCAACGGCTTTTACCCCGATTGCCAATAATTCGATCGAAAGTTTCTGGAATTAGAGAATCTAAACTAATATTAATCCGCTTTAAACCCGCATTATAAAGGGGCTGTGCTAGCTTTTCTAATAAGAAAGCATTGGTAGTCAAAGCAATATCTTCTGTAGCGGGCAAATTAGTAATGTCTGCAACCAGATCCACTAGTTGGGGGCGTAATAAAGGCTCTCCCCCCGTGAGGCGAAATTTAGTAAAGCCCAAAGGAATAAATACATCTCGTATTAGAGAAACAATCTCTGCATTGCTCAATAATTCTTGGTTGAGGAGATATTTTAGTTCTGCTTCTTCAGGCATACAGTATTGACAGCGAAAATTACACTTGTCAATCAAACTGATGCGTAGATAGTCTACTTTGAGCATTAATTAAATAGCGAGATAGGAATATTGACTTATTAGTTTAGTGCTTATGATAGCGTTTTTCACTATTCCTGTCCGAGAAAACCATAACATCAAAACTTATCTGATGGAATCAAACATCCAACTTAGATTGAATAGTTGAAATTGTAGATCTTAATTTTTTCATCGTAATCGAAGCTGAAATTTGAGATAATTAGCAAAGTCTAGCTAATCTCAAACAAGGAACAATAAATTTAATGGAAGCGTATGATGCGATTGTCATTGGTGCGGGACATAATGGGTTAGTCTGTGCGGCATATCTACTTAATGCTGGTTACAGCGTCTTATTACTAGAAAAACGTCCAGTACCTGGAGGTGCAGCTACCACCGAAGAAGCCCTACCAAAAGAAGCACCTGGGTTTAAATTTAACCTCTGCGCCATCGACCATGAATTTATTTTTTTAGGACCAATTATAGAAGAATTACAGTTAGAGAAATACGGTCTAAAATACTTGTCTTGCGATCCTCACACTTTTTGTCCTCAGCCCGATGGAAAGTATTTTTTAGGTCATAAATCTCTAGAGAAAACTAAGGCTGAAATAGCCCGTCATAGCAAAAGAGATGCCGAAAAATACGTCGAATTTATTAGCTACTGGTCAAAACTGATGAGTGCGATCGCGCCTTTTTTTAATGCCCCACCTCAATCTATTCTGGGTATTGCAGGAGGATATAAAAAAGATAATATTCTCGATGCTCTGGCGATCGCGGGTTCAAAAGATAAAGCCCTCAACTTTATTCGTACCATGATTACCGCCCCAGAGGATTTGCTCAATGAATATTTCGATACGGAATTAGTTAAAGCTCCCCTAGCCCGACTAGCTGCGGAAATTGGCGCACCGCCTTCCCAAAAAGGTATTACCGCAGGTTTGATGATGTTAGCCATGCGCCACCACCCAGGAATGGCTCGTCCTCAAGGAGGTACTGGGGCGTTAACTCAAGCCTTGGTTAAATTGGTGACTGCCAAGGGGGGTAAAATTTTAACCGAACAGATGGTTAAGGAAGTAATTGTTGAAGACAATCGAGCCGTAGGAGTAAAAGTAGCAGGAGGTAAAGAATATCGAGCTAATCGAGCCATTATTTCTAATATTGATGTCCGTAGACTATTTTTGCAATTGGTAGCGGAAGAAGCGGTAAATCCAGACTTGCGAGAAAAAGTAGACCGTCGCCTGACTAATAATAACGAGACAATATTGAAAATCGACTGCGCCCTCTCGGAAGCACCCCGTTTTACGGCTTGGGATAAAGAAGACGATCACAACCTCATCGGTACGGTATTAATAGCCGATTCTACCGCCCATGTGGAACAGGCACACTCTTTAGCTACTATGGGACAAATTCCCGATGCTAATCCTTCGATGTATCTAGATGTCCCTTCCGTACTCGATCCGACTCTCGCCCCCGCAGGCAAACATACTCTGTGGATTGAATTTTTTGCACCCTATCAGATAGCAGGAAAAGAAGGTACGGGTTTAAATGGTACTGGATGGACGGACGAACTTAAAAACAAAGTGGCAGACAATGTGATGAATAAGCTGGGAGAATACGCCCCCAATCTTCAAGATTCAATTATTGCCCGTCGAGTAGAAAGCCCTGCGGAATTAGGGGAAAGACTGGGTTCTGACAAAGGCAATTACTATCATCTAGACATGACTTTAGATCAAATGATCTTTCTGCGCCCTCTCCCCGAAATTGCTAACTATACCACCCCCATCGATAACCTTTATCTAACGGGGGCTGGCACTCATCCAGGAGGCTCTATTTCAGGTATGCCAGGACGTAATTGTGCCAAAGTATTTCTCAGCCAACAACAGCCCATAGTTAAAGCTCAACAGTCTGCTAGTAAGATGTTGCGATCGCTTTTAGGTATTTAAAAACAGTCATGACTGTGCAATAAAGGGCTGCGCCCTAGTTATTAGTTATTAGTCGTTCAATAAACTAAAAACTTAAGATAAATTATTGAATTCTGATTTATAGTATGATATCAAGTTTACTCATAAGGGTAATTTATGTTGTAATTGGCAATATACAGAGAAGAGGCGGGAGTAAATCGTGCTAGTACACATTTTGCTATTTAACGCAGGAACTGAGGATGAAGGTATTCATACTATTCAAATAGGCGATCGCAATACAATTTTAATGTTCCAAGAAGAAGACGATGCAATTCGTTATGGAGGTTTGTTAGAAGCTCAAGATTTCCCCGAAGCAAAAGTAGAAGCGATCGACTCGGAAGAAGTAAAGCAATTTTGCCAACAAGCAGATTATGACTGGAAAATTGTTGAATCTGGACAACTAGAAATCCCCCCAGAAAAAAATGTCGAAGAATTAAGTTGGACAAAAGAGAAAGAAGAAACCGAAACGGATCGAGAACCCCTAGCAGATGCCCCCGAAGAAGAAAATACCATGGCTAAAGATGAATTAGACCGTATTCGCAATCAATTAGAAGGGCTTCTTTAAGTAAAAAATAATAAGTAAGAAGTAAAAAGTAGCTACGCACAATCGCGCAAAGCGATCGCCTAGTCCCCCAATCATTATAGGTTATAGGTTATGGATTATTTAGAGTCGCGGGGACATTTATTGACAGAACAGATCAACCCCGAAAGTCAGAATTTAGATAGTTTATCTAGTTTAGAAATCGTCGATTTATTCAATCAGGAAGATCGAAAAACTATTGAGGCGATCGCTAAAGCTCGAATTCCTCTGGCAAAGACCATTGATGCTGCTTCATTGGCATTGAAACAAGGGGGCAGACTATTTTACGTAGGGGCAGGAACTAGCGGTAGATTGGGGATTTTAGATGCAGCCGAATGTCCTCCCACTTTTTGTACTCCTCCCGAATTAGTCCAAGGAATTTTAGCAGGGGGAAAAGATGCTCTAGTTAAAAGTTCTGAAGCTTTAGAAGATCGTCCTGAAGATGGAGCAAAAGCGATCGCCGATCGGGGAGTTACCCAATTAGATGTGGTGGTGGGCATCACCGCTGGAGGTACGACTCCCTACGTACATGGAGCTTTACAGGAAGCAAAAGCTAGAGGTGCGACAGCAGTAGCTATGAGTTGTGTCAGTGCCGAACAAGTACCGATTGATGCCGATATTGATATTCGCTTGCTAGTGGGTGCAGAAATCTTAGCAGGTTCGACTAGGCTCAAAGCTGGTACTGTAACCAAAATGGCTTTAAATATAATTTCTACTGGGGCAATGGTAGGCTTAGGTAAAGTTTATGGCAATCGCATGATCGATGTTGCAGTGACTAACGATAAATTGCACGATCGCGCCCTGCGAATTATTAGCGATCTGACGGAACTATCGCGATCGCAAGCTGAGGAATTGCTAGAAAAAAGCAATAAAAAAGTCAAATTAGCTTTATTAATGCACTGGACGGGAGTTGATGCTACAACGGGAACAGAATTGCTAGCAAAAAATCAAGGTAATTTACGCTCGATCCTCGATAAATAGAGATGCTGATAGTTATCAGTTCGCGATCGATAATAAAATAATAAAAAATCCTGAATTATCAAATCGTAAATCTCAAGGTTGCGATCGCGATCGGGCGATCGTGCTATTCCAGCTAATTTAATTTAAACAACTAATGTTAAACGGATCGGAATCTTTTGCTACACTTTTTATATTTGCTGCTGCTGTTGCCATTCTAGTTTGGGGCTACAACAGAGCCAAAGGCTTTGGTAGATTAGGACTTTTGGCTTGGTTGCAATCCATCGTTTTGATGACCCCTTGGTTGCTCTTTTTTGGTTTATTTGCTGTAGGTATCTACCTCAATTTAGTCGGCATACTCTTTTTACTAATTGTTTCTATCGGTCTTTATATTTGGTTGGGACAACAACTAAGGGCAGCAGGACAAGAAGCCTTATTACAACAAAAAGCAGCAGAAAGAATCAAGCAAGAGGCAGAAATTTCTGAAAAATCGGCTCAAACTGATAAATCAGTCGATATTCAGGGAATTGCTACGGAAATATTGCCCATTCCCGATGAAGATTTAGCAGAATTAAAAGGAGTTTTTGGGATTGATACCTTTTTTGCTACCGAAACCATTCCCTACCAAGACGGAGCAATTTTCAAGGGCAATCTGCGGGGAGAAGCAGCAGAATCTCATGGCAAAATGAATCAAAAACTAGAAGCTATTTTTGGCGATAAATATCGTTTATTTTTGGTTGAAAGTCCCGAAGGCAAACCAGTAGTAGTCATTCTGCCCAAAACCAACGATCCCCAAGCCACTACCCTGGCACAAAAAAATCTCGCCCTAATATTATTTATCGGTACTATCCTTACTAGTTTGGAAGCAGCTAGTTTGCTACAGGGTTTCGATTTATTCAACAATTTTGGACGTTATGCCGAAGCCATACCCCTCGCTTTAGGATTGTGGGCAGTGTTGATCGCTCACGAAATCGGTCATCGCATAGTTGCTAGCCGTAATAACATTCGTTTGAGTATTCCTTTCTTTTTACCTACTTGGCAAATTGGTTCTTTTGGGGCAATTACTCGTTTTGAATCTTTGTTACCCAACCGTACTGTATTATTTGACATTTCTTTTGCAGGACCAGCCTTAGCGGGGATTATTTCTTTAATTTTATTAGTTGCAGGGTTAGTCTTATCTCACCCTGGCAGTATGTTTCAATTGCCCACGGAGTTCTTCCGCGCTTCAATTTTGGTCGGTGCTTTAGCCAAAGTAATTTTAGGTTCTGCCTTAGAAACTACCATAGTAGACATCAATCCTTTAGTGGTGATTGGTTGGTTGGGTTTGGTAATTACCGCCTTAAATCTCTTACCCGCAGGCAAACTCGACGGAGGCAGAATAGTTCATGCTATTTACGGTCGCAAAACTGGCAGAAAATCGACTCTGGCTACCCTAATTATTTTGGGTATTGTTTCTTTGTTTAATCCTGCTAATCCGATTCCCTTATACTGGGCAGTGTTAATTTTGTTTTTACAGCGAGATCTCGAACGCCCCGTACAAGATGAGTTGACCGAACCAGACGATAATCGGGCTGCGTTGGGTTTGTTGGCTTTATTTTTATCTTTAGCTACTTTAGCTCCCTTAAGTGCTAGTTTGGCTGGTCGTATTGGCTTGGGTTAATTATCTAACCTGAGTTCGGGTTAGGCTAATAACTGGAGCGATCGCTCTAGTTATTGGTTATTAGTTACTAGTAACTAATAACTAGTAACTAATAACTAATTACCTTTTTTATAAGTCTCCAAAGGCTCAATTGACTCTATATTATGAAGGACTAAAGACTAAAAACTAAGAACTAAAAACTAAGAACTAAAAACTAAACTTCCCGTATTTATTATGATTTACAATTCCGAAGGTAAAGCATAATAAGCAATACCTTCTGATGCAAAATCGGGTAAATTAGCTTCTACATTGTCTCTTTCTGCCACAGAGGGAGTATAAAAATGCGCCCCTGTAGTGTTATTAAAGAAGCGATAAATCGGAATTGAACCGTCTACTTCGCTAGCATAAGCAGAAAATGCTTCTCCTTCAAAATTGAAGTTGGGTAAGTCTTCTACGGCATCCCTTTCAACTTCCGACACAGTATAAAGATGTACTCCAGTATCTTGATTGAGAAAACGGTATACGGGTACTGGATTTCCCGCACCTGTTAGAGGATCGACCCCCCGATAAGAAGCACCTTCAAAATTGAAGTTGGGTAAGTCTTCTACGGCATCTCTTTCGACTTCGTTAGCGGTGTAGAAGTGAACTCCCGTATCGTTATTGAAAAATCGGTAGACAGTGTTAGGAGGATTGTCTTCTCCATCAGAATCGTTTCCATCTCCGTTTCCATCTCCGTTACCAGAATTATCTCCTCCATCACTGGTTGAATCCAGAGTAGCTAAAAATATTTCCGAATTACCGCCACTATCGCTTTGCCAAGCAATACTATCTCCATCAATTACAGGAAGGGTATCATCAACATTATTATCGGTAAGTTGAGTCGTGGTGTTGCCATCGTAGACAAATATTTCTGTATCGTTACCGTCGCTTCCTGCCCAAACTACTTTATTGCCTGAAATAGAAGCACCAGCACCCACTGGAACGCCATCGCTCAAAGAAATAGTCTCAGTACCATTGTAGAGAAATAGTTCTGCTTCGCCACCTGATATCTCTGTTCCATTGAGAGAAAAATCCCCACTAAGCCAAATTAAATTGTTGCCCGAAATATCTAAAATGGCATTGAATCTATTATTATCAGTTAACTGGCTTACTGTTGTCCCGTCATAAAAAAATACGTCGGTGTTTTCTTCTCCAGCTACGGCATCGATCCCAATCCAAGCGATATTCTCTCCCGAAACAAATGGCAATAGATTAGTTAAATTATTATCGGTAATCTGGGTTGTATTCGTCCCATCATAAAGAAAAATTTGCCCCGCAGTTTCTCCTAGTAAATCTCCAGTCCAAACCACATTATTTCCCGAGATCGAGCCAGAACCTGGAGTTAACAACAAGCCTGCATCGGCAATCTGAGTTGTAGCCGTACCATCGTAGAAAGAAATCGGTCCTCCAGTAATTGCCCCGTTCGACCAAATAACATTAGTTCCCGAAATGGCTGGCAAAGTAATGCCTTCGAGAGTAGCCAGTGAAGTTTCAGTCCCATCATAAAAAATAATTTCACTGCTAGCAAAAAGATTGACTAGGGGGTCTTGTTCTGTTCGTTGCCAAACCAGATTGCTACCCGAAATTTGGGGTGTATTATCAAAAACTTGATTGTCGGTAATTTGAGTGACAGAATTGCCATCGTAGAAAAATATTTCTTCATCATTGCCATCGTTGGCACTCCAGACAACATTGCCATCAGATATTTGTAGATTACTATCGTTGAGATTGTTATCTGTCAGTTGAGTGATTGTGTATTCATTCATGATTTATCAAAAATTTTCCGCGCGATCGAAATATTAGGTATTACTTGTTGAATTGTTAACGATTTAAAAATTGTGGCGTTGGTAAATAGGTAATGCTATTTGCAATTTGTTTGTTTTCTGTTGGGAAAAATATGCAGATTGGAAAGCTTAGAGCCTAGAGCTACAAAAAATAACTTTTCGTGCGACATTATTAGCTGACCAATGCTTTATACTTTTGTTCTTACATTTAAAGTTATTGAACCATAGTTATTTAAGTTTGTCGGTGGAAAAAATCTACATCAAGTAAAAACAAGATTAGTGTCAGTTTTGTATATCAATATGAATATACATTACCTACAAATACAGTAGACTTACAATCTAGCTTTGAACTGAAATCTCAATATCAGCTTAAGACTTGAATAAAAAAAGAGAGAGGACGGGAATCCTCTCTCCAAAACAAATTAACAATAATTTCAAGCCTACAGCACTTAAAAAAAATTAACTCAAACCTAAATCGGTAACCGCACCAAGGCTACTAGAAGAAACTAACTTGGCATACTTAGCTAACACCCCTCTAGTGTAATTGGGCTGTCTTGCTTTCCATTGACTGCGACGCTTGGCTAATTCTCCATCATCAACATTTAGTTGCAATAATTTTTGATGGGCATCGATGGTAATGCTATCTCCTTCCTCAACCAAAGCAATATTACCGCCTACTGCAGCTTCGGGGGCAACATGACCTACAACCATGCCATAAGTACCACCAGAAAAACGACCATCAGTAATTAAACCTACAGAATCCCCCAAACCCGCACCGATAATTGCGGAGGTGGGAGCGAGCATTTCGCGCATTCCAGGTCCTCCTTTGGGTCCTTCATAACGAACGACAATTATATCGCCAGCTTTGATTTTGCCGTCGAGAATTGCCGACAAACATTCTTCTTCCGATTCAAATACTCTGGCAGGACCAGTAATTTGAGGGTTTTTCACGCCACTGATTTTAGCTACCGAACCTTCGCTCGCCAAGTTACCTTTAAGTATGGCTAGGTGTCCTTCTTGGTAAACGGGATTGTCCCACTGACGAATTACGTCTTGGTCGGCGGGAGGATTGTCAGGAATGTCCGCTAGGGTTTCAGCAATAGTCTTACCAGTCACGGTCATTGCATCTCCATGCAACAAGCCATTAACTAGAAGCATTTTCATTACTTGAGGAATGCCCCCTACTTTGTGGAGATCGACTGTAACATATTTTCCAGAGGGCTTGAGGTCACAAATTACAGGGACTCTTTGACGAATGGTTTCAAAATCGTCGATCGTTAAATCCACTCCAATGGTATTGGCGATCGCCAGTAAGTGCAAGACAGAATTTGTCGAACCACCCACAGCCATAATGACGCTAATGGCATTTTCAAAAGCCTCGCGAGTCATAATTTGACGGGGCAAAATTTGTTTTTTGATGGCATTAACTAAAGCAAAAGCTGATTTTTCCGTACTTTCTGCTTTCTCTTCATCTTCTGCTGCCATTGTCGAAGAATAGGGCAAACTCATCCCCATTGCTTCAAATGCCGAAGACATGGTATTCGCCGTAAACATACCGCCACAAGAACCAGCCCCAGGACAAGCTTTACGCTCGATCGCATCTAGCTCTTCTTTGTCGATTTTCCCTGCACTATATTGTCCTACTGCTTCAAAAGCACTAACTACGGTTAAATCTTGACCGTTGTGTTTCCCTGGTTTAATCGTGCCACCATAGACAAATATACTAGGAATATTCATTCGAGCGATCGCTAACATTGCCCCAGGCATATTTTTATCGCAACCACCCACAGCCAAGACAGCATCCATACTCTGACCGTTACAAGCAGTTTCGATGGAATCGGCAATCACATCGCGAGATACTAGAGAATATTTCATCCCTTCCGTACCCATAGAAATACCATCGCTAATGGTAATCGTACCGAACATTTGCGGCATTGCCCCCGCATCTCTCAGGGCAGTTTCAGCCCGCAAAGCAAGGGTATTAATCCCCATATTGCAAGGAGTAATCGTGCTGTAGCCATTAGCCAAGCCCACAATGGGTTTATTAAAATCATCATCGCCAAAACCCACAGCCCTTAACATGGCACGATTGGGAGATCTGCTGTCTCCCTTGGTTACTTCTTGACTTCTTCGATTGTCAGCCATTGATTAATTCTCCTCTTGAAATTCGCAGCTATAGTATATTTCTGGTTAGTAGTTAGTAGGGGCAAACTGCCGTTTGCCCGTACAGTAGTTGGTGGTTAATTGATTCGAGTATTCCCACCGATAGTATTTCTAACGGTACTTCATTGAAATTTTGGTAACTATAACCCTTACAGATAGAAAAATTATAATCTCCAAGCGATCGGTTATTCATAGACAGAAGATCGATTTAATCATAGATAGAGTCTATGGGCGATGTCATCGCACGAGGTTATCTTAGACCGAGTTAATTTAATAGCTCGTAGGTAGTGGGTAGTGGGTAGTGGGTAGCTTACAAGGGTAGACTTTTTACATTTGACTGTTTTGGGTGATATTATCCCGCTTGACGGCTTGCACCACAGGCACTTCCTTCGGTCGCCCTCGTATGGGGGGACTGGGGGACAAGGAGATATTATCCCGCTTGACGGGACTGGGAGAAATATTTAGCCAATTCTCGTATATTTGGACACAATTTTTTGCTCTTTTAAGTGCACTGCCCATGTTACAAAATGTTCGTATTAATAAAGCGATCGCTAAAGTTATTAGCTCTCGGGTTGCGATCGCTTTAAGATTTAGATTTAATTTACTATCTCTCCAATTTATAAAAATTGTTTGGTAAAATCGATCGATCTTTGAAATGCTAGACGATCGATGTCATTTCATTAATTGTGTAGCAGATAGCTTTTAAGGTAGCAAACATGAAACGCAGACAACTAATCGATCGCTTGGCGATGGCAGCAACTACTAGCAGTATTTTGGTAGCTTGCAACCAAACCCAAAGTTCTACCAGTGGCAACCCCGAAGAAAGTAGTTTACCCAAGATTAAATGGCGCATGGTAACTAGTTGGCCTAAATCTTTGGATACGATCTATGGTGGGGCGCAAACAGTCTGCGATCGCGTTTCTGCAATGACGGGAGGGCGTTTTACCATCGAACCCTATGCAGCAGGAGAAATCGTTCCTGGTTTGGAAGTATTAGATGCGGTGCAAAATGGCACTGTAGAATGTGGACATACTGCCAGTTACTATTATGTGGGTAAAAATCCCGCCTTAGCTTTTGGTACTACCGTTCCTTTCGGTTTAACTGCCCAGCAACAAAATGCTTGGTACTATCACGGTGGCGGTTTAGAAGCAATGCACAAACTCTACAGCGATTTTAACGTCCTGAACTTTCCTGCGGGTAATACTGGGGCGCAAATGGGGGGGTGGTTTAAAAAAGAAATTAAATCCCTACAAGATCTAAAAGGCTTAAAAATGCGAATTCCTGGGTTGGGAGGAGAAGTAATGTCTCGCCTGGGAGTTAACGTACAAGTCATCCCTGGGGGAGACGTTTATTTAGCCTTAGAAAGAGGCGCGATCGATGCAGCGGAATGGGTAGGTCCTTATGACGATCTCAAGTTAGGCTTAAATAAAGCAGCATCTTATTATTATTATCCTGGTTGGTGGGAGCCTGGTCCTACCCTAGAAGTACAAGTTAATAAATCTCAATGGGATCGATTGCCCCCAGAATATCAAGATATTTTTAAAACCGCAGCGATGGAAGCCAATCTCAATATGCTTTCTAAATATGACGCACTCAATCGAGAAGCATTGAACACTATTGTGTCTGGAGGTACGAAATTAGTAGCCTATCCCCCAGAAATATTACAAGCTGCCCAAACAGCAGCAGAAAGCTATTATGCCGAACAATCTGCTAGCAGCCCTGTATTTAAGGAAATATATGATAGCTGGAATCAATTTCGTACTGCTATTGCTGAATGGAATAAAATTAACGAGCTAAGTTATACCAGTTTTGTTAATAGTTAATAGCTGATGTTATGCAGTAATTAATTGATTTATGTCTGTAGCAACCAAACCCCAAATCGCCGTTATCATTCCCCTATACCAACACAGCGTCTTGGTTGCTGAAGCTGTTACTTGTGCGTTAAACCAACAGACGGAAATACCCTACAAGATTATTTTGGTTAATGATGGCTGTAAATTTGCTGAAAGCGATCGCGTCTGTCGTGATTTTGCCTTAGCCTATCCCCAACAGGTGTATTATCTCTATCGCCCCAATGGGGGTTTGAGTGCTGCTAGAAATACAGGGGTAGAATTTGCTCTCAATACTTGGGATTCGATCGCTGCAATCTATTTTTTAGATGCCGACAATCGGATTTCTCCCCATACTTTAGAACGTTCCTATCAAACATTGGTTGATGATGATTCTGTTGGTTGGGTGTATCCCAGCATCGATATGTTCGGTCAAAATGAAGGAAACGATTTTGACTATCGCGGTGCATATTCCATAAACCGTCATTTTAGGTTTAATGTCTGCGAAGCGGGGAGTATGATTCGTCGAGCAGTGTTCGCAGCGGGTTGTCGCTACGACGAATCGATGAGATTGGGTTTTGAAGATTGGGAATTTTGGTGGCAAGCTATTGCAGCAGGATATCGAGGCAAACATTTACCAGAGTCGGGGTTTCAATATCGCAAGCGGTTTGAAAGTATGTTGAGTAATTCCGAACGAGACAGTCAGGGAATTACAGCATATATGAGACGCAAGCATCGTGGGCTGTTAAGTCCGAGAAATATTGTCGGTTGGGAACAACAAGAAGCCCCCCGCTATGGAATTTTTGTTTCGGATACTAGAGAAATTAGACTGACTAGCGATCCTGCTATGACCCAGCGTAAGTTGGAGATGGAAGAATTTCAAGCAGATTATCACCGAGGACGATTGATGCCCACCCGCTATCACCGTCCTTTTTTTTTAGTATTTGCCCATAGTTCGGTATTAGAAATATTAGAAGAAGAATCTTTAATTCACAATGTCTTCTGGCATTTAGAAAAGGCACAGGAAGAAGCTAATTTTGCCTGTTTAACTTTAGCAGCCAATAGTCAGGATAGGGCGATCGTCATGAAAACCCGCGATCGCTTGAGTAACTTCATTCTGGGAGAACAGGATTTTTTGTTAATGACTACAGTTAGAGTCATGGACGAATGTATTTTAGATGAGGAGGAAGTGTGGATTCATAGTTTGATAACTCCCAATCCCCTACCCCATCTTAGCCAGTTAAAGTTACAGTTACCGATTGAAAATCTGGCAGAAAAGGCGATCGCCGATGCTACTTACAATCTTCTGGCTACTTTTAAAGCTTTACGCCGTTATTTACCCAAGATCGAATCGCAACCTTGGGATTGGCATCAAAATTATCTTCCTCCCCGTTCCACTATGTTTGAAGATGCCAGAATTGCTTTGAACTGTCGCCCTGTCTATCCCAAACTAAGTTCTTCTACCAAGCAAGTTGGTTTTATTCTCTCGATTTTAGAATTTGGCGGTGTAGAAAAAGTAGCGTTAAATCTCGCCCGTGTCTTACAAGAATCAGGCTGGGAAGTCCATTTATTTGTCTTTGGTGAGAGAATGCAGCAGTTACCCCCTTGGGCGCGGGTATTTAGTACGGTTAATTTTTACCAGCCGACAATGAATCCTTGGCAAGGGGAACGCTATTTTGGAACGAAAAACGATCTTTGGTCGATTCCAGAAGAACAAATCAACGCCCAAGGTTTATTGGGTTGGCTGGATGTAGCAATTAACTTTCACAATCCGACAGTCAATAAAATTATGGCACGGTTAAAACGGTCGGGAGTAGTCACTGTCATGTCTCTTCACGTCCACGATCTCAGCCCTAGGAATCGTCCTGCTGGTCATGGCTATCTTACTTTGGGCTACGAACACGCTTATGATTTAATTATCCCCTGTTCCCATCAAATGGCTGATTGGTGTCGCGCAATGGGCATTCCCGAAGGAAAAATCATTGTCGTTCCTAACGCTACTGGCTATCCTCTAACCGAAGCGGAAATTACCGCCATTGTCGATCGCAAGCAGCAACGAAGAAAGCAACAGCCAGCTACTCTAAGAGTGCTATTTTTAGGACGTTTTGACCGTCAGAAGGGATTGGATCGACTGGTAGAAATTGTCGAGCGATCGCGCCAAATGTCTTTGCCCCTGGAATGGAAATTAGTCGGAAACAGTATTGTGGGGGACGGTAATTATGAAACTTATCTAGCTACTCTGACGGATTTAATTCATCCTCCAGCTTTAACAATCGATGAAATTAACAGTTTATATGAATGGGCTGATATATTATTATTACCATCTTATTGGGAAGGGTTACCTTTAACTATCTGGGAAGCAATGCGCTTGGGTGTGGTAGTCATTTCCTCGGATGTCGGCGGGATTACAGAAGCAGTTCGCCATCTAGAAGTAGGATTGACCGTACCAAATGTAAATAATAAACAGTTTGTTGGCTACACCCTAGATTGGTTGCAATTCTTAATCGAAGATCGCGCAAAATTAAATCAAATTGCTATTGCTGCTACCGCCCAAGGTTCTCAGTTAACCTGGAAAAAAGCTAGTAGTCAATTTATCAAACAACTGCATCTAATGTTACGCGATCGCTATTGCTAGGGATAGGGAATTCGATCGTTCGCCATAATTTAATAACTTTTTATTCTGGGAAAAATTGTTCGCCAAAAAAATGCCAATTACCGATGTTTCACCAACTACCAAACAACCCCTCGAACGGGGTAAGGAATTAAGACAAGCAGGTAAAATAGATGAAGCAATTGCTAGTTTTCAACAAGCGATCGCTTTGGATGCTAAAGCTTACGAAGCTTACCATTTTTTGGGAGAAACTCTAGCTCAAAAAGATAATTTAGAAGCAGCAGCCGAAGCTTATTACAAAGCGATTGAAATTAATCCTAATTATTTTTGGTCTTATCATTGTCTGGGACAGGTTTTTTGCTGGCAGGGAAAATACGAGGAGGCGATCGAAGCATCGACCAAAGCGGTAGAATTATTGCCCAGTCATCCCGAATTTAAAAAACAACTACAGATTGCGATCGATAAAAAGAAAGAGAAGAAAGCTACCGAACCTTTTGATTTAGAAAGTTCGATCGATCGCGGTACGGAAAGTATTTTTTCTCAAATTGCCCAGAGGTTTCACGAGCAATTAAAACAGCAAGCCCATTATCCTTTACCACCCCAAAAGTTAATTGAGTTTTGTGGCAGCCATAATATCCCTCACTATATTGATAATATGTTGCTTTATAGTCAGGATATCGTCCAACAATGTATGCTCAAACGCAATCACCGAGTTTTAGAAATTGGTTGTGGTGCGGGTAGAATAGCCAATGGCTTGTTTCACTACTTAAATCGAGATGGCAGCTATTTAGGGCTTGACGTTCATCCTGAAGTAATTAATTGGTGTAATAAATTTATTAGCAACCGTAGTAGGAACTTTAAATTTCAACAAATTCCTGTAATTAATAACTATTACTATCAAAAAAATAATCAGCAAAAAAATAACTATGATTTCAGTTTTCTAGGCGATCGACATTTTGATTGTATTTTTGCTGTTGCCACTTTTAATCACTTGCGTTTAGAAGATACTCGCCAATATTTACAAGAAATAGGTAGGAGATTGACCGTTAATGGGGTGGGATATTTCACTTTTTTTATTATCAATGAAGAATTTTTTAGTTTTAGAGAGCGGACTAAATTACATCAAGGATTGCGTAAAAATGATGCTGGAGTGTGGTATGGCTACGAACGTCAGAGTTTCTTTACGGGTTACGAAATACCAATTTTAAAAGAACTATTAGATGAAGCCAACCTACAAATTATTACCTACCATCCTGGCAGTTGGGCGCAGAAAAAAAGAAGTCGTTTATATCAAGATTGGCTCTTGGTAGAGAGAAAACGTTAAACATTTTTTCGATAATTTTTCTTCTTTTAAGTTACTGCTTGCAATCAAAAAAATAATTGAAATGAATTCAACCATAGCTAGCGTTATTAGCAATATAGGCAGTTTAGAACAAACCTTTGCCCACAGCCAAGATTTATATCAACCAGAAAAAGGCGCGTACTATGCCGATCTGCTTTACAAAACTATTCAACAACGATTCGCTCTAGATACTATAAAAATCTTATCTTTTGACGTTTTTGATACTCTCTTACTCAGAAATTCTAAATACGAACCCTATCGTTATTTAGAAATGTCTGCCAGAGTTAAAGAATTTTTAATGGCTAAAGATATTCGAGATATTCCCCTTGAAGAAATCTATGGGGCGCGTTTAACAGCTTTTCACGTCTGCTATCGTACTGTAAGTCAAAACTGTCGGGTTAAGGAAGGTAGACTGATCGACGTTCTCAGTTTGATGGCAAAAATCCTCAACTTAGATCGCTGGGTAATTCCTGAATTAATTAAAATCGAATTAGCTTACGAAACAGAAAATCTCAGAGTAAATTCTGTTTTACAAGCCTTTTTGAAAATACCCGAAATTCAAAACAAGCCAGTAATTTTTATTAGCGATATGTATATGTCTGGGGAACATATTTATCAGCTAGTTAATCAAGCTTATCCTAATCTCAAACTAGCTAAATATTATTCTAGTGCCGACTATAGCTTAACTAAACTATCGGGATTTCTATACAATTTTGTCGCTAGAGATTTAAAGCTTGACTGCTCTCAAATACTTCATCTGGGAGATAACTTAAAAGGCGACGTACAACAGGCTAAAGTGCAAGGTTTAAAAGCAATTCATTTACCCATACCCGACTTTTATTTACAAGAAAGACAACAAGAAAAGGAAAAATTCCAAGCAGAAATGAAAGCAAAGAATTTTGTAATTACTAGATAACTTTTTTTAGGTAATGAATAATGAGTAGGCAAATAAATCTTCAGGAAGGCTATAGCAACTAAAAACTAACAACTAACAACTAACAACTAACAACCAATGAATCAAAACACCATTTTTAAAAATCTCAGTTTAAAAAAGCAAAGAGTTGAATTTGCCAGACAGATTCTTGGGCCTATATTCTTCGATTTTTGCCATCGTTTGTATTTACATTTTCTGGCATACGACAATCGTTACTGTTCCTTTTTGTTTTGTACTAGGGCTGGCTTACGCTTGCAATATCTTTACGAATTATTTCTCAAGTCCCAAGAATGCGAATTGCCCAAAAATCCCACTTATAATTTTTGGATCTCCCGCTATATGACTGCCAAAGGGATTTATCGTCGTAACCCCGATGCTGCTTTTAAAATTATTGCAGGAGAATTCGACCATACCATTGTTAGTAAGATGCTGCCCTGTTTGCTTCCTGACTATGAATGGAAAGAAATCGGCAAAGATTATAATTTCAGTAAAGAATTTTCCCAGCAAATCTTAAACGCCAAACCCAACCCACAAATACTCAAGCAAATTTTTGCTTCCTATAGTCCTTTTGGCAATGCTTTAAGAAATCATTACGACTCGCAAGCCCAACTATTCGAGCAACAATTACAAAATCTGATTGGAGAAAAAAACCATGCCGTTTTAGTCGATAGTGGTTGGCAAGCCACCACTCAGCGTCTGTTGATGGAAGGATACCCCGAAATAGATTGGTTGGGTTTATATTTTGGGCGCATAGGATCGACTAAGAAAAATAACTGGCACTTTTTCAATGTTATTGGTTTGATGTTTGAATCCTATCAATATCTACCCTCTCAGCCAGCTACCTGCATTCATTACTATCATCACATCATTGAAGATTTATTAGAACCTCCTTTACCCAGTGTGGAATATTTGAGACAAAATGATAACAATCTAATTCAACCGCCCAAAGCTTACGAAAACGCCGATTACCAGTTACCAAGAATCAATGAAGAACACTATCGCGGTGTCTTAGAATATTTTCAGAGTTGTCAAACCCCTCAAAGCTTGCAGTCAATACGCGAGAGAAGCCGCGATGCTTGGCAGGTTTTAGACGGTAAAATTCGTTTTCCCTCTCCTGAAGATGTAAATATTTTAGAAGTTCGTTCTCGCTCTGCGGATTTTGGTAAGTCAGAGACAAACCCAGTATTGCTACGCCACGCCCGCAGCATGATGGAAAGAGATTCCGAAATTCGTTTGCGACACGCTCTTTGGAAACAAGGACAAATTGCTCTAGAATTCCCCCAAAAATACCAACAGAAGCAACAAGAGTTTGCCAAAAATAATGAAGCTAGTTCTCCTGCAATTATCGCTCCCGTTAAATCTGACCCCGAACTTCCTGCTGTCGCTGTAATTACCAGAACTAAAAATCGTCCTGTAATGTTAAAAAGAGCAGCCCAAAGCGTTGCTCATCAAACCTTTCTAGATTTTGTTTGGGTGGTAGTGAACGATGGTGGAGATCCCCAGGAAGTTGAGAGAATTATCGAAAATTCTCCCGCCGATTTGCGAAAAGTAATAGTCGTCCACAATCCCCAGTCTTTGGGTATGGAAGCCGCTTCCAATCGCGCTATCGCCAACTCTCAGTCTAAGTATTTGATTATTCACGATGATGATGATAGTTGGCAGCCACAGTTTTTAGCCCGTACTGTGGAGTTTCTAGAAAATCCTCCTGTAGCTTCGATGCGGGGAGTTATTGCTCATGCCAAAAGAATTTCAGAAGTAATTATAGACGATGAATATATCGAGATTGTCGATTCTTGTCCCTATCAAGAATGGGTTAAGACAGTACCTCTCTATGAAATGGCATCAATGAATATGTTTGCTCCTATTAGTTTTTTGTTTGCTAGGGAGGTTTATGAAGAGATTGGCGGTTTTGACGAACAGTTGCCAGTTTTAGGAGACTGGGATTTTAATATTCGTTTTTTAATGAAATACGATATCGGTGTAATTCCCGAACAACTAGCCAACTACCACCATCGAGACTATCTCAAATCGGGTAACTATTCTAATTCCCTCCAGGGGGCAATTTCCAAACACCAAATGTATGAAGCCATCGTCCGCAATCGGGGTTTGCGTCAAATAACCAAGGATGGCGGAATGTCGGTGGAAAGCATTCTGAGTCTTGGTCGCGCTACTTATGATATTCGAGGAATGGTGCAACAAATTATGCAAAAAGTTTGATTTTTTTATTTAATAAAACAGGAGTATTAATCGATATGCCAGATCTTAGTTTTAATCGAAAATATTGGACTGATAACGCTAAAGCACTTGCTAAAAAGCAAGGGAAAGATGCTTATTATGGAATACATTGGGGCGACCCCAAAGATCCTAATAGTCCTTTATTCGAAATATCCACCAGATTTGTCAATCCTTATATTGATAGTTATAAGAAGGCAATTGAGATTGGCCCAGGGGGAGGGCGTTGGACGCAATTTTTATTAGGTTTTCGACAATTATATTGCGTCGATATCAACAATATTATGTTCGGCTTACTTAAAGAGCAATTTCCCAAACAGGAAAATTTAACTTTTATCCAAAATAATGGTACTGATTTTCCTCGAATAGCAGATAATTCCATTGACTATGTTTTTTCTTTTGGGGTTTTCGTACATTTAGAACCTCTATACATATACGACTATTTACTCAATCTCAAGCCCAAACTAAAACAAGGTGCAAACGTAATTTTGCAGTATTCTGACAAAACTAAAAAACAAGCCCAAAATAATCAAGGATTTGCCCTAAATAAACCCGACATTATGCGAGCGATGATAACTTATCTAGGTTATTCAATTCTCGAAGAAGATTTAGAATTACTACCTCACTCTTCTATTATTAGGTTTTCAATTTAACTGCTGAGAAGCAAGAGAGTATCTATACTTCTAATGATTTGAGTAAAGTTTTCTATCAAAAAGTTGCTTAGTTAATCAGACAAAATCACTTATTCTATATTTTGTGGTTATCTCAAACATAAAACTTAGGAAAAATTTAACTCAATCGCAATGAATCCTTCTTTTTTAGCCGACTTTAGCATTACGGACTTTATTCCAGATTTAGCAACTTATCAGGAATATTTACATAAATATAATTTGTTGGGATTGCAAAAACGATTGGCAACAAGTAAAGAAGTTATTCTAGTTCATCAAATGGGAAAAGTTGGCTCTAGCTCAATTGTCAAAACTTTAAAAAGGAGTTCTCTAAATATTCCTGTTACTCATACACATTTTTTAAATAAAAATAAACTAAAACTGCAAATAGAGCATAATCTTAAGCATAGAAATGGAATTATTAAAAGACACTTAATTGAAAGCTTGTTAATTCTGGAAAACATTCAGGATAATCATAAAAAAGTTCAAGTAGTAACTATTATTCGAGAACCAATATCGAGAAATATTTCTACATTTTTTGAACTAATTAACGATCGCTATATGGATGATTTTTATCTAAATCGCGATCGCCAGGACATAACCGTAGCAAAATTAATTCAAGAGTTTTTAGCCAAAAAGAATCATCAAGAGCCATTAATTTGGTTGGAAAGGGAAATATCTTCAGTATTTGGTATTGATTTATATCTACAAAATTTTGATTTTCAGCAAAAATATCAAATTTATCAGCGAGATAGAGTAACTATTCTATTACTAAGGTTAGAAAATATAAATCGCTCCTATTGTACGACTGCTTTTAAAGATTTTTTGAATATGGATGATTTTATTTTAAGTAAAATAAATATAGGCAATAAAAAAGAATATGCTCGCTTGTATAGTAATTTTAAACAACAAATTATTTTACCCGATCGCTATATAAATAGTATGTATCAATCTAAAATGGTAAATCATTTTTATACACCTCAAGAAATAACTGAATTTAGAAATATTTGGTCTAGAAAATCGACTGAAAAAATGAATAATGAACAATAATTTATTTGCCGATGTTATTTCTAGCTCTGAAATAGCAGATTACCTAGAACTTTATCAGTTAACCAAACTGCAAGAAGAATTACATAATAAAGATCGAATTATTATCGTTCATCAAATGGGCAAAGTAGGTTCTAGCTCGATTTATAATGGATTAGTCAATTTAGATAATGATACTACCGTTTTACATACACACTATCTAAATTCGACAGTCATTAGTACAATTATTAAAGTTGCAAAACGTAAAAAACAACCTATCTTAAGACATATAATCGAAAGTATTACTCTAAGTAATATTATCAACAAAACCAATAAAAAAATTCTCACAATCAGTTTAACCAGAGAACCAATATCGAGAAATATTTCGGCTTTTTTTCAAAGTCTTAATAATTACCTTCCTCAAGGAATAAAAAAATATCGTCGCCAAGAAATTGATTTAAACAATTTGTGCAGAACTTTTATTAAAAATTTTCCCCACAATCATTGTTTGCATTGGATAGATTCAGAAATTCCTTTTTTAACTGGAATCGATCCTTATCAATTACCTTTTGATCGCGATCGGGGATATAAAATTTATCCAAAACGAGATAATAGATCTTTATTAATTATGCGGTTGGAATCTCTCAACCATATAGGAAAAAGGGCGATCTCTAATTTTTTAAAAATTGACAATTTTCAATTAGCCAACAGTAACGTAGGAAAACATAAACAATATAGTGATATTTATCAAGAATTTAAACAAAATATTACTCTACCCAAAAAATTAGTCGATCAACTCTACCAAAGTAAATATACTTCCCATTTTTATAGTCAAGCTGAAATCGCATCCTTCAGTCGTAAATGGCTGAGAAATTAAAAAACAGATCCCCAAACCCTCTCCCAGTCCTCCAAAAGACCATCAGAAAATTAATTAGAACGACTATAATTATGTACTTTGGCTTAAATACTCCTTTTTTTACTCAGAATCCCGACTATGGCGAACTACCTCAAACCTACTTTGTCGAAAAACTACAGGAATTGGGGGTTAAATATATTAGAATTCCTTTAATTTGGAATCAATTGGTTGAAATAAAGGACGGCAATTTTGTCTGGAATTCCAAAATAGTCAATCGCTATAGACAAATTCTTAATGCCATTACTAAAGATGCCAAAGTATTAGGTTTTACGATCAATCCTCCTCCAGAGATAGCCAAAGAATATTTTTTCGACCGCCCTTCCATTACCCACAATTACAAACAGTTTCTTCAAGGTTGCTTGCAACGTTTTCCCGAAATTCAAGAATGGGAAGTTTGGAACGAACCCAATGCCAGCGATTTTTATCTGTCTCGTCCAGAAGGGGCAGGACACAGACCTTGGACTTCCCAAGAATTTATCGATGATGTCTTGATTCCTGGTGCGGAAACCATTCGTCAAGCCCAACCCAATGCTAAAATCTGCGTAGCTGGTTTGGCAGAAAATGGTATTGTCGGACATTACGATAAAGTCCCCGCTTTGTCCAATCGCTTGCCTAAAGATGAATTTTTTAATTCTTTGCGTAGTTCTGGAGTTCACGACCACTTTTACTTTATTCCAGAGTTTGGCTTCCAATTTATACAAGATCTAAAACAAGTTATTTCAGACAGGCGTAGGTTGGGGAAAAGCCAATTATTCGATGCTTGTGCTTTTCACCCCTACCCTTATTTTATGTTGCACAAAAAGCAAAACAAAGATTTATTCCAGTCTTCTTTAAGCCTAATTGAAGACTTCAATCAGATGTTTCAAGAGGCGGGTATTGATGGTTTAGAAGTTTGGCTGACAGAAGTAGGGGCAAGATCTTTTGATGTTTACCACAATCACCTGCGAGATGAATCCCTCCAGTCGCAATTTATCAGCCAACTTCCCCAAGCTTCGGCTATTGGCGATCCTATTTCCCGTATCTATTGGTATAAGTTATTAGATCGTCCTTTCGACCTGCGACAAGAAAAGAGTTTTGGAGTTTTAGACCACGACGGCAAAGCCAAACAAAGCTTTTTTGAGCTACAAAAATTGTTCTACCAAACCCAAGAGACTACTTCCGTTTTTCGAGATAGTTTTGCCTATGGTAATAAATACCAACAGGGTAGTTTCAATCCTTTGCTTTGGGATATGGAAGCTTCTAGTACCTATGGCTTTGCCACTACTTCCGTCGATAGTTCTGGTCGAGATACTCTGTTACTTTCTCCTGGTCGCTACGAAAAAGACTTTATCTTACTCCAAGCTAAATCTAGTTTAACCATGGGAAATGAATTTTATTTGGATTTTGCCGCAGACTATGAAATTCCCACCCTGGGAGTAGATTTTCAACTAGCATTAGAAATTAGCAACTCCCAAACTAAAACCACCTTACTGCAAGTTACTTTAAACAACGAAGAACGACTATCTTTGGGCATCATGGCAGATGGGTTAAACGAAACCACAACTATTGCTCGTCGTTATAATTTTGCCAAAATTAGGTCTTTAACGGGATTTCAAGTAGAAATTCTGAAAAATGAAATAGCCATTGCCCTAAACTTTGATCGCAAAACCTTATGGAAAACTTTTTCCTTGCCCCAACCTCTCCTTCCTACTCCCATTAATCTGGCATTGCGCTTGACGAAACTCAGTCCCCACCAATCTAATTTTGTGCGGTTAAGTTCCCTTGTGGCTCGAACCAATCCTCCCAAACCTCACTTTAAAACTTTCCCCCTGGAATTAGTCACTCCAGAACAAGAATGGAGTTTCCAATTACCGCCAATCTCCCAAATTCAACAGGATGAATGGGTTTTGCGCTCGACTCGTTTTAAGCAAAAAGGTTATTTTGTCGAAATTGGGGGACACGATGGAGTAGCCAATAGCAATACGATTAATTTGGAAGAGCATTTTGACTGGAATGGTATTGTCGTGGAAGCCAATCCCCGTTGGTATGCCAAAGTTTGTCAGAATCGTTCTTGTATTGCTACGAACTATGCCATATGTTCTCAACCAGAAAAAGAACTAGAATTTGTGGATGCGGGGGCAATAGGGGGTTTAATCTCCCACCTCCAGGATGATATTCACGCCGATCTTCGCCAACAAAAGATTAGTTCGGGTTCGGTGATCGAAGTTCCTGCCATCAGGGGGGATGAAATTTTAGCTCGTTATAATGCCCCCGAATATATTGAATATATGAGCGTCGATACGGAAGGTAGCGAACTGGAAGTATTAAAATCGATTAACTTCCATCGCTGGAAAGTGGCTTTATTAACGGTAGAACATGGGGGTCAAGCAGATAAACGGGAAGAGATCTGGCAGTATATGCAAACCTATGGCTACCAGCGAATTCGAGTCTGGTTTGAAGATTGGTACTATCACATTTCTCATTTAGCCAAGATACTGGAAATCAGCGAAGCGGATGCTCGACTAGAGATCGAACGAGCGAATGGTTTTATTCCCTATCATCGAGGCAGTAAATTACTCGAATTGGGTATTGCAGCCAAAAAACAGGGCAAGTTTGACGAAGCTCTAAATTATTTTTTAGAAGCAACTAAAAGCTACTATCCCAACAATATCTCTGCTTATCTAGCCGCAGCCACAGAATATCAAAGACGCCAAGAATTTCAAAAA
>NZ_JBZNBU010000279.1:0-20185 GCF_058530065.1 Waterburya sp.
AAAGCCAGAAAGTACAATTCTGAAGCTCGTGCGGTAGTTGGAGGCGGTGCGGTAAGCGTATTTTACGAACAATTGCAGCAAGATTTACCCCAAGGAACGATTGTTTCTGTTGGAGAAGGAGAACAACTCCTAGAAAAACTTCTCCGCAACCAAGAGTTTCGCGACGAGCGTTGCTATGTGGTGGGAGAAAACAACATTAGAGACAGGCTGATTCACGAACAACCAACTCCGATTGAAAAAACTGCCTGTAACTATGACTATATAGAGTCTATTTGGCCTGAATTTAACTACTATCTCCAAGAGAACGACTTTTATATTGGGGTACAAACCAAACGAGGCTGTCCTCACAATTGCTGCTACTGCGTTTATACCGTGGTAGAAGGCAAACAGGTCAGGATCAATCCTGCCGATGAAGTGGTCAAAGAAATGCGCCAGCTTTATGACAGGGGAATCCGCAACTTCTGGTTTACCGACGCTCAATTCATTCCTGCCAAAAAATATATCCCCGATGTTATTGAATTGTTACAAAAAATAGTAGACTCTGGAATGAAAGATATCCATTGGGCTGCATACATCAGGGCAGATAATGTCACGGCAGAAGTGGCAGATCTAATGGTACAAACTGGAATGAACTATTTTGAAATTGGCATTACCAGTGGTTCTCAAGAATTAGTCCGTAAAATGCGTATGGGCTATAACTTGAAAACAGTCTTGCAAAACTGTCGGGACTTAAAAACAGCAGGGTTTAACGATTTAGTATCGGTTAACTATTCTTTTAACGTTATAGATGAAACCGAAGATACTATCAGACAAACTATTGCTTATCACCGAGAGTTAGAAGCCATTTTTGGCGCAGATAAAGTAGAACCAGCTATTTTCTTTATTGGCTTACAACCCCATACCCATTTAGAAGACTATGCTTTTGAGGAAGGAATCTTAAAACCAGGATACAATCCCATGAGCTTGATGCCTTGGACGGCGAAAAAGCTACTGTGGAATCCCGAACCTTTAGGATCTTTCTTTGGGGAAGTGTGCTTGCAAGCCTGGAAACAAAATCCCAACGACTTTGGTAGAGAGGTGATGCAAATTCTAGAGAATAAGTTAGGTAAAGCCCCCCTAGAAGAAGCGTTGACTGCTCCTGTAAAATCGGGTAAACAGAAAATGATTGCTACTGTTTGACAAAACATTATGTTAACCACAGAATGCGTTATCTTGCCAAAATCTAATACATAGAAATTGACGATCGCATTCTATTTAAAAACCAATTTTTACTATGCTGGAAGGTTCGATATTAAGAAGATTAGATGAGGCTCACCGCGACGGTAAGCAACCCTTAAATTTGGGGGTCTATTATAAAAATACGCTGGTTGCTTTATGCCATGCGTTAGAAGATTTTATTTTAGATTCCCATAGCGCGCCGATTGTAATTACCGCCTTCCAGCGCGGTAAGTGGTATCTAGAAGAAGCAGACCGCTATAGTGATTTAGCAGATAAATCTCAGCAGATTGCGATTATGGCTACTGCCGATGCTGGTTTTGAGAGTCATCCTACAAGCCAAAAAAATAATGTTGAGTTGGTAGAACTTCAGCCAGAAGATCCCGTTGCAGAAGAGTGGCATTTAATGATTATTTCTTCCACCTATACTGCAATGGTATTGTGTCAGGAATTATCTGATGAGGATTACGGGGCAAACAAACCTCAAAAAGATTTAGAGCGCAAATTTTATGGTTTTTGGACTTTTGAACCCAAATTAGTCAAAGAAACCGTAGAACTGGCGATCGACCACATTCAAAGTTACAATCCTCAATTAGCCGAGTTATTGTCAGATAAAGTAGCTCGCATGACAGAAGAACACGGCATCAGACAAAGAGACGATCTAGATGCGGTGGTCACCCAAGTAGTCGAATACCTGCAAGACAGCCAAAAAATTCTTCACGAGCCTGCAAAATCATCTAATTTTAGCGGTTTCAGGGATTTAGATGAAAATATTGCTTCTAACAAAATGCAAGCCTTTTTGCGTATGGCTCAGTTACTAGATGCTACGGATGTTAGTAATCCGATGGCAGCTTCTGAAGTAGCAGCAATGGCAGAGGCAATGGCTCAATTGCTAGATCTTCCTGCTTGGCAAGCCAAAAGACTGTACCTTTCGGGATTATTGCACCGTGTTGGTCTCCCAGAAGTAATGAAAGAACGCAATAAACAATCTCAGGCACAGAAAGAAGTTTTAAATAAAAGTAATTCGCTTCCTAAAGCTTCTGTATTGCGAGTAATGCCCCAATTAGAAGCAATATCTAAAATATTAACTCATCAAAGAGAAGCTTGGGATGGCTCGGGAATTCCCGCAGGGTTAGCTTATGATGCAATTCCTCTAGAATCTCGCATCATTTGTTTGTTAGCAGACTTTCAGCAAAAAATGAAAGCATACAAGCAATATTCATTAGATAAAAACCCGCTAACTCAAGCTTTAGAAGATTGTCAGGCTTTAGCAGCCAGAAGATACGACCCTAAGTTACTAGATGCTTTGTCGCTTTTGGTAATGGGAATGCAACAGGGTATGACCCTTCAAGCATATCGTCCCAAAATTGCTACGGGAATCTGGCTGGTAGACTCTAATGACAAAAATTTATCATTAGACATCGAACATTAAATATTTACTAATGACCTTAGATACGATTCGTGCGGGACAAGAAAAACACTTTCCAGGAATAGATTTAGAAGACGAAGACCTAACCCATTGTCAGCTAGAGAAAATTAATTTCGCTGGAGCAAATTTGAGCGGTGTTGATTTTTCTGGTTCTAATCTAAAAGGAGCTAGACTAGATGGAGCAAATTTACTGGGAGCAAGTTTAAAATTAACCGATCTGCGAGCTAACCTTTTAGGTGCTAACTTAATGCAAGCGGATCTTAGTAGTGCCGACTTACGGGGTAGCAATCTTAGGGGAGCAAATTTAATGGGGGCAAAGCTTTCTCGGGCTTCCTTATCAGGGGCATTTTTAAGCGGCGCGAATTTGACTGGGGTAAATCTTACAGGAGTCGATCTTAGAGGTACAGATTTGCGGGGAGTCAATCTCAACAGTGCCAATCTGAAAGGAGCAAACTTGGCTCAAGCAGATTTACAAGGAGCAAACTTGAGCGATACTAATCTCGAAGAAGCAGATTTGCGGGGTGCAAATTTAGCTGGTGCAAATTTGGCTGGTGCTAATCTTCTTTGTGCGGAATTGGAGGGTAGCAATATTGATGGAGCAAATTTGGAGCGAGCTTGTATTTTAGGTACTGCGATCGCTAAGTAAACCCCAGTTTTAGTTCTTAAATGTTGAGGGAGAAGTTGTCAGTCAGATTGAAAAACAGCTATAAATGCACATCAAGCTTAGCAATCATATATTATTCCGCTCCACCAACACTTTTACGTTCTTTCAACTGCCTCAAAATATCTGCATGAACTTCTTGAGTAATGGGATAAAAATAGGTCAAAATCAAACCCATAATTAAAAACATAGTCGGTAGAGGTGCGATCGCAACACGGATAGCGAATAAGGCACTATCTGGCTGTATGGGGATGGCTTCTCCTGGGACTTGTTCGATAAAACCAGATACTTCTAAGGCGATGCCGATCAAAAATAAAGCTAATGCTAAACCTAGTTTTTGTAGGAACACCATAAAACTATAAAAAATACCTTCCCTTCTTTTGCCTGTGTTGAGTTCGTCTAAATCCACCACATCGGGGATCATCGACCAAGGGATGAGATATGCCACAGATACCCCGCATCCTGCCAGAATTGCTGCTATGTAGAGTAAATTGATTTGTCCTGGTTGAATCAGAAATAAGGCTGCTTGTGCCAAAATCCAAATAGCCGAACCCATGCAGTAAACTGCTTTTTTACCGAGTTTTTCGCTCACAAATTTCCAAAAGAATAACATTACTAATGCCGTTCCCTGTACTGCCACTGCTACGGTAGGGAATGCGGCTTCACTCATACCCATCCAAGCCACTACGTAGTAAATCAAAATCGAAGCAGTGGCTTGTACTGCCAGCCACGAACATAAATAAATACCAATTACATATAAAAAAGCTTTATTAGCAAAAGCAATCTTTAATTGTTGAAAGATCGGAATGGTTTCGACATTATTGGCTTCATTCCTGGCAGAGATCGCTTCGGTACTATTGAGGTGGGATTCTATTTTGGCAAAAATCAAGGTTATACCAAAGGCAATAAATTGCACCCCGATTAGTAAGCTACTAATGCCGATGACACTAACTCCATTACTGCCGATTATTTGGGATATACCATAGACAATTCCCACCGCACCCAAAGCAGTTAAAACAAATCCTAATGTTTTCTTCCCCGACTGTTCTAGTAGAGGCGATGCACCCTTTTCTTGGATGCGAAAAGTACACCACAAAACAGCCACGATAGAAATGAGGGTGGAAACCAAACCGATCGCAATAAATCTCTGTTGCAAGTCATCGGGATAGGCTTCGGTAATCAAACCCGCCAAAATTAAAGATAAGATACTGCCACCGATGGAAAAAGCAAAACGAAAACTATTCAAACTAGTCCGTTCGTTATAGTCTTGGGTTAGTTCGGGTGTTAGGGCAGTATAGGGCAAATTAACTACCGTATAGGCTAAATTAAATAGGATAGCGATCGCGATATAGTAAACAAATAAGCACCATTTATTAACTTCAGGATCGGCACTAAAACTAGGCACAATCCATTGTAAAAAAAAGAAAATTCCAAAAGGAATCGCCCCAAACAACATCCAGGGAATGCGCCTTCCCCAACGAGTGCGAGTGCGATCGCTTAAAATTCCTGCCACAGGATCGTTAATGGCATCGCCAATTTTACCAATAGCTAAGATACTACCCGCCAGATTCGGATTTAATCCCGCCACATTAGTAAAAAAATATAACAAGTAAAATACTAAAAGATTGGCTGCGATCGCAGGTCCCATATCCCCCGAACCATAAGCTAATTTAGTAGTAAAATTAAGCTTTTCTCGATCTAATGTCTTCTCGGTAGTATCCAATTTTTTAAATTCCTAATTTTATATGACAGATTTAAACATTACTTGGTCAGAATATCATCATAAAATTGAAACTCTAGCTGTCAAGGTCTATCGTTCTCATTGGCAGTTTAACCAAATTGTCTGTCTGGCAAAAGGAGGTTTGCGAGTTGGGGATATTTTTTGTCGGTTATTTGATGTTCCTTTAGCTATTTTGTCTACTGCTTCCTATGGTGGAGAAAACAATCGCGCTCGCGGCACAATTAAATTTTCAACTCATTTATCTTCTGTCGAACCTCTAAACAGTCGCATTTTATTAGTAGACGATTTAGTCGATTCGGGAGTTAGTTTAAAAGAATCTATTAAATGGTTGCAAGCTAATTATAGCGATTCCATCGTCGATCTTCAGACAGCAGTAATTTGGTACAAAAGTTCTTCTGTAATTGCACCAGATTATTATGTCGATTATTTAGATAATAATCCTTGGATAGTTCAACCTTTTGAAAAATATGAAAAGATGAATATTGCCCAGCTTGCTGGAGATTTTTGTAAAGATTAGGTCAAGAAAATCAGCGATTTTAGGCAAAAAAACATCAAAGCTTTAATAAAACTGCTTAAATTAGTGCGAAAAAACAGTATATTTACGGAAGACATCAATATAGTTTTTCTATTAACTTATATTCTAGTTAAGGAAAAAGTTTAAAAGAAATTAGGAGCGTTGTCAGCCAAACAACACCCCTAAAACCAACCATAGTAGAACCGTTAAGCAATATTATCGAGTCGTAAATTTAGAACTCAGAGAGCTTTTAGTTTAGAGCCTATTAACTCTCTCGTCTGTTTCTATCATAGTTCAGCAATATGGATTAGTGAAGTTTTACAGGCAGTCATAATTAGCCATTTTGCCTGGGAAACCCAGCTTGTCATTGTCTTGTCAGACTATCTTAATTTTTGTTAAGATTCTAGTCTTTTCCGCTATCAATACATAAAAATCTAGAGATATCGTCAGCCAAACAACATCTCTAGAGAATTTTATAGAACTGTTAAGCAATATCTTGATTGAGTCGTAAATTAGGAAGTCCCACAATTGAACCTTGCTTGAAATTCATTTGTCTTTCCTTATCTACTTATTATAAACTTAATAAAATATTTGTTTTTCATTTTGGGCAATTAACTTTACATTTATTTACAAAGTGTTTTTTAGAATAAACTTAGTTGTTGTGGCTGGGGATCGATTCCATTCCAAGGTAATGGAGCAATATTGACCTGTTTTTGATTCAATAAAGAATAAACATATTTTGCCGTAGCTGGGGATCGCACTTCTTGAGGGCAATGAACGAAAAAATAGATTTTTTTTCCTTGACACAACCAATCATTTAGATTAACCGTCCATTTTTCTAGGTAAGATTGATTGTACTGGCGATCGGGATGGCTGATAAAACGGACGAAAGCAGTATTCCCTGTTACCTTAGTTTCTAATGGTAGTCGGGGCTTTTTACGTTGGGATAAAGCCTGGGGATCGTCAGGACAATTATAAATCGGACGGGTATCCAGCAGCACTCTGGCTAAATTAAGTTTGTCTAACAAAGAATTAAGGCGACTGCTATTTTCCTGTTGAAACCAATCTAAATGTCTCACTTCCACTGCTAGAGAATAACCCATCTGGCTACAAGCAGTAAGAAACTCTGTCAAATCGGCAAAATATTGCGGACTATAGCTAGGGGGTAGTTGAATAAAAGAAGTACCCAAGCGTTCGCCCAATCCAGCCATTCTGTCTAAAAAAGCGATCGCGCGATCGATGCGAGGCATTAGTAAGCCTTGATGGGTAATTTGACGGTGGAATTTGGGACAAAATTTAAAACCTTTGGGAGTTTGAACTACCCATTTTTGAATTGTTTCTGGGGAAGGAATGGCATAAAAAGTGGTATTTCCTTCTACTGTAGTAAAACGTCGGCTATATAAATTTAAAAAATCTGTGGGACGACTTTTTGGAGGATATAAATTACCAACCCATTCTTTATAAGACCATACCGCACAGCCTAAATAAAAATTCACTTGCTATCTCTTGTATATCTATTTACTTATTTATATTAAAATCCGAAAGGCGTTTACCCCGAGCCAAACGGGGCAAGCCCAGATCGGTGACCTGGGCAAGGGAACGGGCGAGTTGCTCAAGAAAAGCAAACTATCAGTCAACGAGTTTATTCTTTGAACCGTAAAGCTTTGGCTAATTTCTTGTCCTTAGCTGAAAGCTTATTTGCTCGAGGTCAATCTAGTCATAAAATTTTGGAGTTACTTATGCCTGCTTAAAATCGCTTTTCTCTCCATTTCAACTCCAATTTTGCCCAGTCGTGTTAAATAACGTTTGACTTCTCCTATTACTAAAACAATGGAAGTCGAACCAGTAATAATCAGCCAATCTTTTAGGGATAAAGGAACGGTGCGGAAGACATTACCACCAAATTGAATAATTAGGATTTGTCCGAAAAAGATTACTGAGGCGATCGCAACAAAGGCTTTATTTTGGAACAACCCTTTAAATGCCGATTGAGTCGAACCCAGACAACGGGCGTTGAACATATTCCAAAACTGCAACATCACAAAGGTAGTAAAAAATAGGGATAGTTCGTAGGTGGTTATTTCCCCATCTCTGCCGATGTAGAGTAGGAAGCCAGTTAAGATTGCTAGGAAACTAAAACCAACAGTAGCAATATTCCGTAACATCTCTGGGGAGATAATAAAGGCATCCTTGTGGCGGGGAGTGCGATCGATTACTTTGGGGTTAGGTGGTTCGGTTGCTAAGGCTAAGGCAGCAAAGGTATCCATGATTAGGTTTACCCACAGCATTTGAGTCACGGTTAGGGGTAAGGCTACGCCAATAAAAGGGGCGAGAAGAACTATTCCCAAGGCAGCGACATTGATAGTAAGTTGGAAGAGAATAAACCTCTGGATGTTTTCATAAAGCGATCGCCCCCAGATGACGGAATTAACAATACTGCCAAAGGAATCGTTGAGTAAAATAATGTCGCTGGCTTCTTTAGCGATCGCAGTACCGCTACCCATTGCTAATCCGACTTGTGCTTGTTTTAATGCTGCTGCATCGTTTGTACCGTCGCCTGTCACCCCTACGACTTCGCCGTTGGCTTGGAGTAATTTAACTAGGCGTAGTTTATCCATCGGGCGGGCGCGGGATAATACTTTGAGTTCTTTGGCTGCAATCTGTGCTTCTTCATCGTTGAGGTTATTAAACTCTTTTCCAGTCAGATAAGCGTATTGGTTTTCATTAGTAGAAGTTAAACCAATTTGATGGGCGATTTCTTTGGCGGTGGCTGGATTATCCCCTGTGACAATTTTGACTTCAATACCTGCATTCTGACAGCTTTGCACTGCGTCGGGTACTTCTTCTCGGATCGGATCTGCGATCGCAACAAAACCAAGCCAAGTAAGATTACTAATATTATTCTTCTCGTCGTTATGAGTTAAATCACGATAAGCAACAGCAAGAGATCGCATTCCTCGCTGTTGATAGGTTTGTAACTGGGCTAAAATTGCAGCGGGATTATTTAGGGGTTTTAAACCTGACTCGGTAAGAATACGACTGCAACGATTTAGAACTAGTTCGGGCGCGCCTTTGAGATATAAGACATCGTTATTTTTGATCGCTGACTTACCCAAAGTTGCCATGTATTTATTTCTAGTAGAAAAAGGAATTTGTTCTCGAATCAGAAAATTATGACGATAGCGGTTATATTGCAGATTTCGTTCGGCTAGCCAGAGTAATAAAGCCCCTTCGGTGGCGTTACCAATAGATTGTAAAGAACTATCAGCAAGAATTTCCAAGTCAGCAGTACTGTTAGCTGCGATCGCTTCGGCGATTAATTGTTGAGCATCGTGACGTACATCAGCTAGGGAAGAATTGAGACTGGGAAAATCGGCATGACTTACTTTCATTTTATTTTGAGTCAGCGTACCAGTTTTATCGGAACAAATTACCGTAGTCGCCCCAATAGTTTCGCAAGCGTGCATCCGACGCACTAAGTTATTATCGGCTGCCATTTTTCTCATACTGTATGCTAACGATAGGGTGACACTCATTGCCAACCCTTCAGGTACTGCCACGACAATGATGGTGACTGCAACCATAAAATACTCTAATAAAGCATTAGCTAAATGAGCGGGCAGCCATTCATTAAGGGAACTAGGTAGAAGATGGACGACATAGCCAAAACCAATACCTGTAACCAAAATTCCCAAACCGACAAGCGCAGTCTTCAACCAAGTAACTAGTTCGATTTCTGACAGCCAAGGGGGAGGCTCGATTTCTTTGCCAGCAAGTTCTAAGCCATCGTAAATTACAGGAAGCCAGACGGGAATTAAGATAGCAAGTACGGCAACGATCGATAAACTCAAACGATACCATTCGGCAACAGTAAGGCTATATTCACCCATAATAAATCCTCTGGTGAGTAGGGCGATAAAAGTTAGGGTAGCAAACCCCAAACCAGTGACACCAATTAACTTACTTAACTTCTCTAGTTGCAGATTGAGAGGCGTTACCAATTCATCATCAATACTAGTAGCAGCTTGGGCTAATTGTCCGATTTCGGTACTGTCGCCCACTGCGATAATCTCGATATAGGCTTGTCCGCGATCTACTAAGGTACTGCGATAAACTCTATTAGCGGGATAAGTTTCGTCGCTATTTTCTAGATTTGCTTGATTTGATTTCCGCACTGCGATCGCTTCTCCCGTAATTCGCGATTGATCTACATAAAAAGATACGTCGGATAAAATAATGCCATCTGCGGGTACTTCTTCTCCCTGTTCGAGATAAATAATATCTCCTACTACCAAATCTTGACGGGGTATAGTAGTAAAACTAGAGTTACGAATAACTTTTGTCGGAATAGTATCGGCTACCCGATTTAAAACATCAAACTCTTTATCCGCTTGATATTCATTAATAAAAGCCAGGGTAGTTGCTAACAGAATAGCAGCAATAATACCAATTCCCTCGACATAGTTATGTTGAACTATCCCTACCGCGATCGCAATTATCGCAGCGATACCCAAAATTTGAATTACAGGATCTTCAAATTTCTCTAGAAATAATTGCCACCAAGGATTTTTTTGAGGAGGCTTGAGTATATTTAAACCGTGTTTTTGACGGCTGATTTCTACCTGTTCGGTGGTTAATCCTTTAAAAGGAAAATTATTGTTTGTTAGTTTTGTTTGTGTTTGCATTTTCGTTAGTTGTTAGTCGTTAGTCGTTAGTCGTTAGTTGTTAGTTGTTAGTCATTAGTCGTTAGTTGTTAGTCGTTAGTTGTTCGATGCTTAAAACTCAATGTTTAGAACCGTATTTCCAATTGAAGCCAAATTTGTAATGGTTATCGGCTGCAATATGGTTTTTGAAATATCTTTCTTCTTTGGTAATCTTGACAGTCGAACCGCGATTGATAATACTAGCGGCGGCACAAAAAGTCGTGTTGCGAGCCAGCGCGTTGCGGGTCTGTGACCCGTTGAAGCGACTGGCGAGGGCGCGATCGGGATTATTTAACTCTAAGAAAACCTTTTCACCATTGCTAATATCGAAAGACATTCTGCCACCAACTGATTGAAAATCCTTTGCCCCTTCGTAGATAAAGGCAAAAAAGACAATCCGTTTAATCATCTCTGGACGATAGACGGTCATATTTTCTCCATCCGAAGACGCGCCAGTGCGATCGTCTTTATCCAACAAAATAAAAGGAAAAGCATCTTTTGCACCGAAACTATTTCCTAATGGTTGAATCACTCCTTTTAAGCCGTTAGTAGTTTCATACATACAACCAAGATCCAAATCTGGTGCTTTATTTATAGCGAATAAACTACTAATAAATCCAGTCCGATCGTTTTGTCGATCCCAATTAAGATTGACGCGAATATCTAATGGTTGAGTATGGTGTTTATTGAGGTCAATTTGATGAAAATCACCCTTTTTTATTAATGAAATAGCCATTGCTTCAATTTATTAGTGTAGAAAATGATTAAGGGTTAAAGATTAATCAGAAAAAGAAAAGGCAAAGGCTAAAAGCTAATAGCTAATAGCTGACAGCTACGAGCGATATCACTTTGAACTTCACCAATTACTTCCCAGCGATCCTATTGATATCGATTCAATAATCCTTGCAAACCACCTTGCGATCCAATACCGATCGCTTGTATTTTCCATTCCCCACGTTCTCGATATAATTCCGCCATAGTTATGGCAGTTTCGGTAGAAAAGTCTTCCGAGAGGTTGTAGCGCACTACTTCTCGGCTATCTTTAGCGTTAACTACCCGCACAAAGGAATTTTCTACTTGTCCGAAGTTTTGCTGTCTTTCCAAGGCTTCGTGAATGGTTACGGTAATGACAATCTTGTCTACTTCAGTAGGCACTAGTTTGAGGTTGACTTTAATTACCTCATCGTCTCCATCGCCACTACCAGTTAAGTTGTCTCCTGCGTGTTCGACGGATTTATGTAAATCTGGACTAACCAAATTGTTATAAAAAACAAAGTGATAGTCGCTAACTAGTTTGCCGTTACTCCCCAACAAAAACGCTGACGCATCCAAATCGAAGTCGTAGCCATTGTCGCTAATATTCACATCCCAACCCAAACCGATAAACACCTCGGTTAAGCCTGGAACTACTTTAGCTAGGGAAATTTTTTGTCCTTTATAAAGACTGAGTGCCATAATTGTTGTTCTCCTGAATCTTAAATCAGCACGAATGATTTTTCTTAGACGAACGTGCTGTTAACTAGCAAAAAGTATTACCTTGCAATGCAATATCTGGTTACGCAGGTATTACTCCTTTGCTTTCCATCAATAGTAAACTCACTCTAAATCGCCAAACAAGACAAAAATGTCAGTTTTTTATAAATAGCGATATTTAAACTAGATAAGTGAGGTATGAAGAGTTCTTTTTGAATCAAAAAATATGTTTATTAAAAAACCAATAAAATTTAATCTCACAAAAATCACAAAAGTGAGAAACACAAGCAAAAAAAAGCAAAGCAGAAAACTCAACTTTGCAATTATTAATTATTAATTATTAATTATTAATTATTAATTATCTTCCCATTCCCACATAACGCAAGCCAGCCGCTTCCACTTTAGAACGATCTAAGAAATTACGTCCGTCAATAATTAAAGGATTCGCCATTAACTTAGCCATTTTGGTAAAATCGAGTTTGCCAAATTCTTTCCAGTCGGTAACTAAAACTACCGCATCGCAAGCATCAGCTAGCATTTCGGCGTTAGTTTCAATAATGACATTAGACAAACCGTGACTCAGCCCAGATTGGGAAACAATGGGATCGTAAGCTTTAACTCTCGCACCGAGACGATTTAGCTGTTCGATCAAATCCAACGCGGGTGCGTCTCTCATATCATCAGTATCGGGTTTGAAAGTTAGACCCAATAAACCAATAGTTTTACCCTTAAGAATTTTTAGCTCGTTTTGAAGTTTCTCTAAAGCTAATAAACGCTGACGTTGGTTGACGTTAATTGCTGCTTTGAGTAACTCCGACTCATAACCATAGTCATCAGCAGTATGTACCAATGCAGATACGTCTTTAGGAAAACAAGAACCACCCCAACCAATACCAGCACTGAGGAATTTGCCACCAATACGCGAATCTAAACCAATACCTTTAGCCACTTGGGTTACATCTGCACCAACACGATCGCAAATATTAGCTACTTCGTTGATAAAACTAATTTTAGTTGCAAGGAAAGAGTTTGCGGCGTATTTGATCATCTCAGCCGAACTAAGATCGGTGACCACAACTGGTACGGGAGGTAAATTTTTGTCTTCTGCAAATTCTCTGGTTACAAGAGGTTTATAAAGTTCTTGCATCATGGAAATGGCTTTTTCGCTGTTCCCGCCTAAAACAATGCGATCGGGATTAAAAGTGTCATATACTGCAGAACCTTCCCGCAAAAATTCGGGATTACTTACTACATCAAAACTAGGCTCAACATTGCTACCAGATTCCTTGTTACCATCGAGAACGATCATTCTCACCCAGTCACCAGAACCAATGGGTACGGTAGACTTGTTAACAATTACTTTATATTCATCTGTTAAATGAGTCCCAATGCCACGAGCTACTGCTTCTACATAGCGGGTATCACTTTCTCCAGTGGGTAGGGGAGGAGTACCTACTGCAATATATAAGATTTCTCCGTGAGATACACCCTTTGCCAAATCGGAGGTAAAAGTCAACTTACCAGATTCGGCTGAAGATTTCATTAATTCTGATAAGCCAGGCTCATAAATAGGAGATTGTCCCGACTGCATCAACTTAACTTTCTCTTCGTTGTTATCAACACAGATTACATCGTGTCCGATATGAGACAAACAAACACCCGTAACCAAACCGACATATCCAGTACCAATAACGCAAACACGCATAAACTTCTTTAACCTCTTGTATTTTTGTTTGTTGTGTATTTAGTAGGTTCAAATCCCTCGATTCTACCTATCCAAATAATCTTGCTTAATGTATGTACTTCTCGAACCTACTTTTTATATGAATAAAAAATGAAATTTTATTCATATTTGACTTTATTTTTCTAGTCAATTCTGATTCATTAGTGCCAGAAGTCTTTCTATGCTTCGCCCTTCTCAATACGAGAACGGAAATCTTCAATTGTAAACTTTAATCCTTCTGTCAAATTTACTTTTGGTTCCCAACCTAATAAAGTTTTCGCTTTAGTAATATCGGGCTGTCTTTGTAAGGGATCGTCTTGAGGAAGGGGTTTGAAAGTCAATTCAGCATCGGGATTAACCATTTTTTGAATAGTTTCTGCCAATTGTAGAATTGTATATTCCCCAGGATTACCAATATTAATTGGTCCAATATGGTCGCCGTTCATTAAGCGCATCATACCGTCAATTAAATCTGATACATAACAGAAACTACGGGTTTGTGAACCATCGCCATAAACAGTTAGAGGAATTCCTTTGAGAGCTTGAACGATAAAATTGCTAACTACACGACCGTCATTTTCAAACATTCGAGGACCGTAGGTATTAAAAATACGCATGACTCGAATATCAACACCATTTTGACGATGGTAGTCGAAAGCTAGGGTTTCGGCAACTCTTTTTCCTTCGTCATAACAACTGCGAATACCAATGGTGTTTACGTTACCACGATATTCTTCGGTTTGAGGATGTACGTCAGGATCGCCATAGACCTCAGAAGTAGAAGCTAACAAGAATCTGGCATCGACTCGCTTAGCTAACCCCAACATATTTAATGTTCCAATAACATTAGTTTTAATAGTTTTAACGGGATTATACTGATAGTGAATTGGAGAAGCAGGACAAGCAAGGTGATAGATTTGATCTACTTCTAAACGAATTGGTTCGGTAATATCGTGACGAATTAGCTCGAAATAAGGATTGTCCAGCCAATGTCTAATATTACGTTTATGACCAGTGAAAAAATTATCCAAACAGATCACGTCATGACCTTGCTTCATCAGGCGATCGATCAGATGGGACCCCAGAAAACCAGCACCGCCAGTTACTAATACTCTCATGGAATTAGATTTATAATTTAACTATATTCAGAACTAATCTTAAACCAAGGTAGCAAGGTTGGAAATAATCAGTTTCTTAACATCTTTGACTTACGTTTGTGTTTTTGAGATAAAACTATTGACTAGTTGTACGTGGTGTTACGTCGAGCGTAGGGACGATGGATACTAGCGATCGCTTGTTGTAAATCTGCTACAGACATACAAGTTCCGCCTTTTGCCCCTGCCATAGTGGTGATGTGTTCTTCCATTAAAGTCCCACCAATATCGTTACATCCTCCGTCGAGAGCCTGTTTTGCTCCTGCCAAACCAATCTTGACCCAACTTGGTTGATGGTTGACGATCCACTGTCCTAAAAAGATTCTCGACACTGCTGTTAAATGCAATATATCAGGGATATGGGGTTGATCTCTACCAACTCTCTTCCGCAACGGTGCGGGAGCTTCTTCTCCCACGAAAGGTAAGATAATGAACTCGGTGATTTTGGCAGGATAGTTATTGGCGATCGCTTTTTGCTGTAGTTGTCGCAATTTATTTAGATGTTCGATTTGCTGTTGTGGGGTTTCTACATGACCAGCCAGCATAGTACTAGTGGTGGGTATGCCCAACTGATGAGCCAAGCTAATTATTTCTAGCCAAGTCCCACTATCTATTATTTCAGGACAAATTATATTTCTGACGCGATCGTCCAAAATTTCGGCGGCAGTCCCTGGCATCGAACCCAATCCCGCGCTTTTGAGAGCTAACATAACTTTTTGGTAGCTAAGACCATCTTCTCTGGCGATAAACTGAATTTCTTGCGGAGAAAAGGCATGAAGGTGTAAATCGGGGAAATTGCTTTTAAGGTCTTCAACTAGTTTGAGATAATAAGCCAAAGATTTTCCCTTGAGTTTTGCCTGGGGATTTAGTCCCCCTTGCATACATATCTCTGTCGCTCCAATGGTGACTGCTTCGGCAGCTTTAGCGAGAATTTGCTCTGTATTGAGCCAAAAAGAACCTTCTTCTCCCGCATCCCGCCGAAAAGCACAAAAACTACAATGTTGCTCGCAGATATTGGTAAAGTTGATATTGCGGTTAATTACATAAGTTACAGTATCTCCTACCTGTTGCTGTCTAAGAAGATTAGCAGTTTCTGAGATCCTTTGTCTTACTTCTGGATCTTGCTGTTGAATTAAACTAATCCCTTCTGCTACAGAAATGTCTTGTCCTGCGATCGCTTTAGCTAATATATCTGTAACTATATTCGTATTCTTAACTCGATAAACCACTTGTTTATTAAATCAAACTATTAAAATATTTTTAGCTTATAGTATTCGGTCGTGTTGAAGATATAACTATGTATAAATTTGCTGCTGCTGCCGAACGAGAGAAAATTGTTTTTGGTGCTGCAAAACCAAAATATTCAGCCAAATCAGTCGAGGGTTGGCTTGATTTGATGAAAACCCAACACATAAAGCGCGTATGTTGTTTATTAGAACCCAAAACTTTGAATAGATACGAAATCGATCTATTAGCAAGGTATCGACAACAGCTTTCTGATAAATCGGTTTTATGGCAACCAATTCCAGATTTTCAAATTCCTCGGTCTAAAGTTTTGATTGAGAAAATTATACCTTTTCTTCAAGACAGCGATCGCCTAAAACAAAAAGTAGTAGTACATTGTGCTGGTGGTAGAGGGCGTACGGGAATAGTTTTAGCTGCTTGGCTTGTCAGTCAGCGAGGAATGTCCAATCGACAAGCTTTGGTTGCTGTCAGGGAACAAAAAAGACTACCGCAAGAAGCCGTGTTTGCTGCTTTGCTATGGGGAAAAAATCCTTGGCAAGTCAGACAACAATTAGAAGAACTACTAAAAGATTGTCGTGCTGCTTTTAATTAATCATACTATTTCCAGTTTTGTTCTGCTCGTTCTAAAACGTATGCACTAACATCGGCTATTTCTGGCTGAGTTAATTTATCGCCATAAGCAGACATGATACCTTTACCATTAGTTACCAATTCTACAATCCCTTCTTGAGTATCCACTTGATAACGATGTAAAGCTTTCATTTTTAAATTCTTACCTCGCCTGACGATGTTTCCCCCCTTGACATGACAGCCAGCGCAATTAGCCTTAAATATCTTTGCGCCATTATCTAAATTGAGTAATGTATCCCCTAAAGTCGGAGTACTGAGAAAAAATAAGACAGCAGACAAGGCGATCGCAATTATGGCTAATTTACGAGCTATCCCATTAAAAATTTTGGTTAACATAATTTTGTTTTTGAGATAAATTACCCGTTAACCTCTGGTAATCTTGATGTGATTCATAATGCGATTTTTACGATCTTGCTTGTTACCAGCCGTTAAATCGTAATTTCCTTTAGAACGTTCTATATGCTCTTGGCGACTTTGTTTGGTACTAGAAATTTGAGTGGAGTCAGCTTCTGGATCATAGTTTTGGGGTAGACGCTGAAAATTAATTTCACCCCCAGAGCTTTTAGCTAGATGCTCTCGGATGCGCTTTTTGTTATCGGATGCCATAGGTGATTTTTGCTCAATAGTATAGTGTTATCTATATTGTTACCGATTTTGCGACTTAATTAAACGCATTATCTTCAAGAGACAACTAGTAACATTTTGGGGAATTAATCTTTTACTTCTGTTGCTAATACCAAAGGCTCGATTTCCACACCAAGATCGAAAGTCAGATTGCTAGCAATGCGATCGCGAATTAATTTGGCTATCAGTTGATTGAGACGATACATTTCAGGACAAGCATTAAAACGATACTTGACATCAATAACCCGTTGTTTTTTGCGAATAATGTTTTGAGAGTTTTTCTTTCTTTGGTCTACTTGTTTGCTGCGGTTGCGCAGAAAGATATCTGGTTTATGGTCGCGGTTTTTAGGATCGGGTAGGTTTTCAGACAAAGGATTGCGCCAATATCCCTTATAGTTTTCGCTTTTAGGATTTTTGAACAGTTTAAAACTATCGAGAGTGGGAATATATAACGAATAGAATTGTCCTTCTTTAACTACTTGAAAACATCCCCAGTCTTTTTCCTGACGATCTAGCAAAATATTGAGACTTAATTCTAAAGAAGGTAAATCGGTAAGGGAGGTAGGATATGGCTGTTGATCGCTAGTCATAATTAAAATCTAAATATTCCAAGGGATAACAATTATTTTTTCCAGGGTAATTTAGTACCCATTTCGGTAGCTGCTGAAAATATTAAATAGAGGATTAATAATCCTATTCCCCCTAGAAACGGAATCAAATCGCTATCCATAGTAATTTATTCAGTCTGAGATTCAATCTTTCATAATACTCTGCCAAGGAATCAAAAAGAATTACCATAGAGAATATATTTAAGAAGCTAGCATGGTTTATGGTTAATCTCAGTTCCTCTCCTGTCTTTCAATCTGGCGATCGCAATCCTCAAGATGACTTCGCTATTACCTTCGCCCCTCTTGACATAGCAGAAACCTATAACCTAGCGGACGATCCAGCTAATGGGGCAATAGTAGTGATGAGTGGTACAGTACGCAATCAGACAGACGGTGAACCAGTAGAGTATCTAGAATATCAAGCCTATCAGCCGATGGCGATCGCTGTCTTTGATTCCATTGCCCAAAAAATCAGACAGCAATGGCAAGATGTCAACCGAGTTGTGATTCACCATCGAATCGGCAAGCTCGCGATTGGAGAAATTAGCGTCATTGTTGCCGTAGGTTGCCCCCATCGGGGAGAAGCATTTGAAGCCTGTCGGTATGCGATCGATACTTTAAAACATAATGCTCCAATTTGGAAGAAAGAGTACAGTATGGTGTTTGATTCGGAAACTGGTAAAAAAGTTGTTTCTGGTTCTTGGGTTTCTATTGGTGCTTGCGAACAACAAGATTGTTAAATCTGTTCGATCTCTCCTTCTGCTTGATTGGCAACCCCTTTAAGGCGATCGATAATTTGAGAATCTACATCTTGCCATAACCCTCTTTGGTGGGCTTCTAAGAGTCTTTCTGCCATATCTCGTAACGCCCAAGGATTTTTAGCTTGAATAAATTCTTGAACTTTCTCGTCAAAAATATAAGCCTTTGCCACTCCTTCATACATAAAATCTGCCACGCAATTAGCAGTAGCATCGTAGGCAAATAAATAATCTACTGTAGCTGCCATTTCAAACGCCCCTTTATAGCCGTGACGCATCACTCCTGCGATCCATTTCGGGTTAATAACTCGCGATCGATAAACTCTGGCTATTTCTTCAGTTAACTTACGCACTCTGGGGTTAACTGGTTGAGAATTATCGCCAAAATAAACAGTGGGATTTTGACCCGTTAGGCTACGCACCGCAGCCGTCATCCCCCCTTGGAATTGATAGTAATCGTCGGAGTCTAGTAAATCGTGTTCGCGATTATCTTGATTGTGCAGGACAATCTGTAGCTGTTTTAAACGCCGTTGAAAAGATTCGGGTACAGCATAACCTTGACCGCTACCATCGTAGTCGTAAGAACTCCAATTGAGATAAGCTCTAGCTAAATCTGCGTCACTCTGCCAATTTTGCCCTTCGATCAATCCTTGCATTCCCGCCCCATAAGCACCAGGCTTTGAGCCAAACACCCGATAGCCTGCCCGTTTCTGGGCTGTTTCTGAGTCTATGCCCTGTAATTCTAATAATTCTCGTTCCTGTTTGACTAGATCCGATAAAGGATTGATTTCTGCTGACTCTGGCAAATCGGCAACGGTTTGGGTGATTTTATTGAGTAGATTAATAATATTGAGAAAAGAATCTCTAAAAAAGCCCGATACCCTAACAGTCACATCAACGCGGGGGCGATTTAATAAAGATGCGGGTAAAACTTCAAAATCTACCACTCGACGGGAAATACCATCCCATACTGGTCTAACTCCCATTAATGCCATTACCTGGGCAATATCATCTCCCCCAGTCCGCATAGTGGAAGTACCCCAAATGGAAATAGCCAAAGATTGGGGATATTCGCCATTTTCCTGAGTATAGCGTTCGATAACTGCTTCTGCTGCTTTGCTCCCTACTTCCCAAGCTGTTTCTGTCGGAATGCCGCGAATATCGACGGAATAAAAGTTACGTCCCGTCGGCAATACCTCTGGTCTACCCCTAGTTGGCGCGCCCGATGCCCCACTTGGTATATATTCGCCGTCTAAAGCTCGAATGAGATTGATAATTTCGCGCTCGCTTTGGCTGAGATTGGGTAATAAAGTATTGGTTATCCAGTCTATTTGGTCAGAAATCTTAGAGGAGCGTTTCTCGAAACGCCCGTACAGAGGTTTGTTCTGAATTACGTTATCTACAAGATCGATCGCTATATTCTCCAAAATTGCGATCGCATCTCCTTTATTTCTCGCCTCTTGTAATTGCTTTCTATAATTATCCCAGCCTCCCAGTCTCCCAGTCTCCCAGTCTCCCAGTCCCCCAGCCCAGTCTTCCGAAAGAGGATCGAAATCAAAACCTAAATCCTGGGCAATGGCTTGAGTAAGACCGATACGGTTATAACTAGGCGAACGAGCGATCGCAATTATTAAATCTCTCAATTGTTCTTGTTGGGGACATTCCCCAAAGATATGCAAACCATCTCTAATTTGGGCTTCTTTTAAT
>NZ_JBZNBU010000280.1:0-19570 GCF_058530065.1 Waterburya sp.
AGATTCGCCCCGATGTCTGTACGATCTGCATCGGTTTGGCTGCCAGTATGGGAGCATTTTTGCTCAGTGCGGGGACAAAAGGCAAGCGCATGAGTTTGCCCAACTCTCGAATTATGATTCACCAACCTCTGGGAGGGGCGCAAGGACAAGCAACAGATATTGAGATTCAAGCTAAAGAAATTTTATATCTCAAGCAAAAACTCAACCAACATCTTGCAGATCATACGGGTCAGCCCTTATCTAAAATTGAAGAAGATACGGAAAGAGATTTCTTTATGTCTGCCGATGAAGCTAAAGAATATGGTCTAATCGATCGCACTATCGAGCGCAGTCCTTCTGCTAGCAATCCACCCGAAGCTATTGGCTAATTTGGGTTAGCTATCAACTGATTATTTTTTGGGGAGAATTTGTCTAATTCTCCCCGCTTTTTTTGGCGGATAAATAACCGTTATACCATTTCTCTTTGATGGGACTACAGATAACTTTAGGGCTGGGAGACTAGGGGACTAGGGGATATTATCCCGCTTGACGGTTTACCCTCGAATGGGGGGACTGGGGGACTAGAAGAAATAAGCTATCTATTTGTAGCGATAATTTGGAGAATTGGTATTAAATCTTCGGTAGTCCTACAGATTTCTTTCGATCTAGACTTTTCTCGAAAATATTTACAACCAATTGCCAACGATGACAAAAGGCGACCAAAAATAAGGTCTTCTCAAATCTGGGTCGTTTAAAAAATAAAGTTGAGTCTGTTGTAAGGCTTGGGCTATGGTTGCTCCAGATTCCAAATTCTGATAGAACTCAGTCATAAATTCCGCAGTAGCGCGATCGCTTACTTTCCACAAACTAGCTAGGGTAGTCCGTACTCGCGCTTGGGCTGCTATTCCTGCCAATCCTAACGCCGAGCGACGATCGCCTTGAGCAGTTTCGCAAGCACTAAGAATTAGTAACTCGATCGCTTGAGAATGATCGGGATTATCGATCTTAAGCAGGCGATCGAAATCTCTGATTTTAACCCGCTTTCCCCAGACCAAGATATAAGTCTCATCGGGATCGGAATTAAACTCACCGTGGGTGGCAATGTGAACGATGGGAAAAGCCGCAGAGTCAATTTGTTGTTCTAGAATTTCCTCGGTGAAGGTCTGGTTTAATAGTGGTTTGGTGGTGTTCTTGGTTAATTGCTGAATGTCGGCAAGTTCCTCCAAGACATAGGGTAGTGGACTAAATTCTCTACCATCAACTGTTTGTGCTTCGCTGACTCCTGCCATTAGAACGTTGATTTGTGGCTGTCGGGGTCGAGGATCGAAAAGCTGTCGATTGGGAATTACCGCCAGGGCATAGTCTTCAATTAAATATTTACCTTGGTTATAAAGTACGGAAATAGGAATATCTCGCAAAGTATCATCCAAAACAAAAACTAGGGTGTTTACTTCACCGTTTTGTTTCAATTTTGCTAAATCTGCTTCGATTGGTTGAATAATCCATTGATAGACTTTTTGAGCTTCTTGTTTGACTTCTTCGGTAAAGCGAGATTGTCTTAAATAGCTTTGTAGTTTGGCAATTGTTGCTTCAACTTCTGTAGAATTGATGGCTACGGCTCGATGGGCGAGGGGTTGTTGGGGTAACTTATAGATAATTTCTAAACGATCTGCCAGAATCAGGGGATAGATAAATCCTGCTTGAGAATCTATTTCTCCTACCACTGTTTCTAACTGTATTTCGGGTGCTAAAGAACATTGCAAGAAGTTTTCTAATTCCGACAGACGTAAAAAGTCAATTACTTTTAATGCTTGGGTGGTCAAATTTTCGGTGTTAGTGAGTGGATTCTCTTCTGCGGTTAAGAGCAGATCGATTAGCTGACGGTATAAAGGTTCGACACGATCGCGGAAAGAAAATTGTACATCGGAATTGAGGTTAATTAAATCCCTACGCACAGACTCTAAAGTTTGGCTGGCTTGTTGATAAAAAGCGATCGCTGTCTTGATGCGCGTTCCCTTGCGCCTGGCGGCGACGCGGGGTCGCATCGCTCGTTTTCGCTCTTGTTGACTCGCCCACAATCTACCTAACTGCCATTGCCATTGATAGGCAATCTGAGGGGATTTATCGGGTTGAGCGAGCAATAGAGCGTTGGATGTTAAGGCGATCGCCTGTTGACGGCAATCTTGGGCTGTTTGACATATCTGTAATGAGTTTATACTATCCCTCTCATCTAGCCACCAAGCACCATATTCATAAAATCCGCCTAAGTTACCCAAGACATAAGATTCTAAAGCTGGATTGGCGATCGCTTGGGCATTTTGTTGGGCTTGAATTAAAGTTTGCTCGATCTGTTGCCAGTTAGGAGAGTTATTTTGTAATTGAGCCAGACAAGCTTGACTCTTTGCGAGGTTAATTTCGGCATAAATTTTTGCTTTGTCGATTGGTAAGTTAGCCAGATCGATTTGGGCGATTAAGTTATTAGCTAAGGCTTGTTGCTGAATATTGCTTGTGTTTAAAATTAGATCGAGAAGATTTAGTTGGGCTGATATCTTGTTATTTTTAGACTTAGATAGAGCGATCGCATCTGAGTATTGTTGTTGTGCTTGGCGATAAAAATTTTGTGCTTCTGGAGGTAAACTCGAATTGGGCGCGCTCCCTTGACAACGCCAAGGAAGATAGTCGTATTTAGGAGAGGATTGGCGATCGCGAATTAAATTACCTCTGCTTCTGAGGGTATTAGCCAGACTAATTTTAGTTGTTGCTGGTTCGGGATCGGAGGAATTTTTAGCTATGGTTTGCAAAACTAATTCCGACTCGTCTAACTTACCCAGCAAGCGTAAAACATTACCAAGACTGCGCCAGCCAGTTATTTGTAATGGTGAAATATTCTCGATTTTATTTTTTAAGGTTAAATTTCCACAACTATTACCATCTAAGGCTAAGGCTGATTGTAAAGAACTACAGGCGCGTTCGTAGAGTCCTAGTTGCTGTAGAGCTTCGGCTTGGTATATTCTATTGCGAACTATCGCCGACTCATCATTTAACTGCTCAGAGATCTTAATCGCTTGTTGCCAGCTTAAGAGAGCTAATTCTGCTTTGCCCAAATTTAATTGTAAACGACCTAAATTAGTTAAAGTTATAGCGACATTTTGCCATTCTTCACGAGCTTCAAATAGTTTAACTGCTTTTTCCAAATAATTAGCTGCTAAAACTAACTCTCCTGTCCGATAATTAACTTCTGCCTGTTCTACTAACTGTCGGGGATTATCTACAGATACTTGCGATCGCACTGGTGCTATTCCTAGGAACAGAAAGATACTGAACAGAAACAAAACCAGATATCTTTGGCAGTGTTTTCTGAGATAAACACCATACCTGTTTAAAACAGAACCCACCTCATCGAAAGATGAATGCCATTTTCTTGCCATGTTCTATCCCTCGAATCTACATCTAATAAAGGAATTCCCCAATCTAAACGAGCCTGAAAATTATTACCCTGTCGCCATTGTAGTCCTAATCCTACTGAAGAAAGAGAGGGATTTTCGGGATTAGCTATTCCCGAACTATTCCAAGTTGTGCCATAGTCAATAAAAGGAATTAGTTGTACCACTCCCGTATCTTTAAAAACTCGGAAGATGGGTAACTGTAACTCAGCAGAAAGCAGTACGCCATTATCGGTTAAAAGTTGATTCTGGCGATATCCCCGCACGCTATTTACGCCTCCTAAAGCAAACTGTTCGGAAGAGAGTAACCTCTGGTTGGCGATTTGTCCGTTAGTACGAATTAAGAATAAATTATCTCTGCCCAATAGCAACACATATTGCCCTTGAAATTGCCAAGCAAAAAAACGACTGTCAGGAATTCTTTCTACTCCGACTACTTGTTGGTTAATTGTTGAGTCTAAAGCATCCAGCCCAAAATTAAATTGCGATCGCAAGGCAAATACAGAGCGCGCATTGCGTTGGGTGTATTCCTGAAAGAAGCGCAGAGCAAACACGCGAGTTGCTCCTGCTTCATTAGCACCAGGAGCAAGGGGAGAAGGCAAATCCCCAATAGTCGATTCGCTATCTTTAAGATAAGTAGTTAAACCCAGGGTAAAGTCGCGATAACTTTGGCGAGCGATCTTTTGCATAACTGGCTGACGCAGGTTGACTTCGTAGCTGTCGGAGTTGGAGTCAATATCTAAATCGTCAAAGGGAGGCTCGATTATTTCGTTGATACTGCGATTGTATCTAAAGCCAATAGTCCCGTTACGGGTATTCCAGGGAATTTGGTACGCCACATCTATTTCATTACTACCATCGGTATTGTTATAAGCTAGGGCGATTTTATCTCCCCAACCCAAGAGATTGGCTTCGGTTATGTTTGCACTTCGGCGAAAACTGCCCACACTAGGAGGGCGATCGTTCGCTAAGACAATTTCTGAGGTAAAAGTATCTGCTTCGGTTACGGTAACCTGTAGAATACTGCTCCCAGGAGTCGAGCCAGCAGCTAGAGTTGCTGAAATGCGGTCGATTAAAGGATCGATTTGCAAAAGTTGTAGGGCTTCTTGCAGATGGTTCAGGTTTAAGGGTTTGCCAGTAGCTAATTTCAGGCGATCGCGAATATAATTTTGTTTCAGGCGGGAAGAACTTTTTGGTGAATTAAAGATTTGTATTTCTTCTAGTTCTCCTTCAATAATTTGAATTTCCACAATTCCCCGTCTTTTTTGTTGCGTTTCTTGAGGAATTGAAATAAATGCACCAGAAGTAGAGTAGCCATTATTAGCATAAAGTTGAGCCACATCACTAGCAATTTGTAACAGTCGGGAAAGAGGTAGCGATCGCTCGGTAAGATTAGCAACCAGAGGGGCTAATTCGGCTTTACTAAAAGCAGTGTTGCCAGTGAAAATAAACTCAGTGACAGTAATAGTTTCTTCGGTAGTTGTGTCTGGAAGTTGTTCTGAGGTTTTAGGAGAGGGAAGTAATTCTTCTGGTGGTGCGGGAGAGGGAGGAGTTGTAGGCAGGGAAGGAATTGGATTGGGTGGGGTGATATCTTGGGGAGCTATTTCTTGGGGATCTGAATCTATGCTTGGGGCGATCTGAGCTACAGCATGAGGAGAAATTAGACCAAAGCAACTAATAAGTAATACCGAGATCGCAAATGGCGAGCTAGACTGTCCGACAAATTTCCATTGATTTTTTGACAAACCAAACATTACTTCATACAGCCGTTTTCAGTTGAATAGCTCTCTGGGAAAATTTACTAGTTCGTAGTTTTTAGTTTTTAGTTCTTAGTTCTTAGTTTTTAAAGTTTAATTATGTGGTCTACCCATGTGAAAAGCTCAGTAAGTCTTCGATTTGAAATTGAGAAAGCCAGAAAAAAATTAAAGGTAGATGAATCATTATTTTAAAGGAGATCGGGGCAAAAAATAAGGCGATCGCTAATCTTTTCTAGATTAACTGCGTCGCTTTTTAATAGAGTTTGCCAGTAATTTTTTAACTCATTGTCCGAGCGATCGTTGCAATGAAGTAAAACTGCTTGATGGAAAGCATCGTACCAAATCTGCTTTTCGGTATAAAAATCAACTCGCTCTGCCGAACTCAAAAGTTTTGAATCAGGAATCAAATTAGTCACTTCTTGTCGTTGCAAAAATCCTTCAATTTGTAAGACATCATTCATTGAGGAAACTGCTGTTTGACAGTCAGTAACTAAATACCAACGATACCATTGCTCCGATTCTAAACTATGAGGTAGATCGATACTAAAAATGCCTGAAGTTTTGGGTAACTCAACGGGATAAGTTTTAGGTTCTAGTTTGGTGTCGGTTTGGCGATTTTCTACCGATAATTCTGCCATTGGAGGTGCTTCTCCCTGCCATCGATCTGAATATGCCACATACATCCATAGAGTTGGCGATTCAGAAGCGGTTAATCCCCAGCCACTGGAAGGAACTAAAGGAATTATATTGACAGAGATGGAGTTAGCAATACGGCATATACCCCGACTCGCTCCTCCTTGTCCTCGTCCTACTTTAGGTGCATCTGGTGGGGGGGCTGGTTGTTTGAATTTAGCTGGCGTTTTTTGGTTGCTTGCTTGAGATTCGGCGATTGGTGCGCTGAGACTCCTGGGTAAGATTATTAAATTAATGAGGCTAAATAGTAAAAGATTCAATATGGTTCTATTCATAAGATTTCGTAACAGATATCTTAGTAGTACAACTGGCAAGGGCGATCGCCATAGTTGAAGGAATTAAAGGCATTAAACTACCTTGAATAAACAAGAGATAACATACTCCTAAATTACAGCTTATGAGGATAAGAGTAATAGTTCCCGTTTTGCTTTGATTAGAGCGATTTAGCAAGATTGCGATCGCACACCACCCCCCAATCCAAAATACTTCTCCCCACCAGGGTAAAAGCCATAGTAAAGGTCGTTTATCTAAGACAGCACTAATTAACTGACTAACTCCGTGAGCTTGAATATATACTCCTGGTATTTGTTTCTCCGCAATAGATTGATTCGCACTATCGGGAATCAGCCAGTAATCGTTACTAGTTGCCAAAGGCGCGGCAATGCCAATTAAAATAATGCGTCCTTTGAGTTGGGGTAAAAGATTGTCGGAAATTCTCTCTTCAATGATGTCTCCCACCGTAATGGTGGTGGCGATCTCTAAAGGTGAATCGAGGGAACGGTAATTTAAGAGTATTTGTCGTCCACGAGTATCCGTCTTGCGATTGCTACCAAAGTAATTATCTAATTCTCTCAAAACCACTCCGCCAATGTTTAATTCTCCTTGGGAAGTATAATTAAACTCAACCCCTTGGGTTCGTTGTAAATAATGCAGTGCTACCAAAAGACTCAAGCTATTAACTGCCGTACAAGGATCGGTTGCATCGGGCGATCTACCCATAGCTAAAAGCTGACGACGAACAATTCGATCTGGATCGATCGCAAAATCGGCAAAACTCATTTGTTCTGGAGCAATTTCTGGTGGGGGAGCAATCCCCAACCTATCACCATCTTCAGGGGATCTGACTTTACAGACTCCAAACAGGTTATTTTGTTTGAGATAGGGGATTAGTTCTGAATTAGCCTTGGCAACGGGGAAATCACGATAGATATCCAAACCGATAGTTGTAGGTTCGTATGCTTGAAGTTTTTCCAACAGTAGAGCTAGAGTATCATCTGATAGGGAAGCTTTACCTGTAGACTTGACTGTCTGTTGGGCAATATCTTCTGGGGTGGCGATAACCATCAAAATTCTGGAGTCTGGTTCTTCATTGGGACGCATCTGTAGCAGAAAGTCGAAAGCGCTTAATTCCCATCCTTGGAAAATACCCAGCATTCGCATTCCGACTAGAAAAATCGTACTCAGGAAACCAATAGTCAGAGGAGAAATCGATCTTTTTTGAGTTGTTTTTTCTACACGATGGAGTTGTTGCCAACTAGGAGGCTCGATAGCTGGATGTTGGCAAATTACTGGTAACCAACTGGCTGTGGGAAATTTTCCTTCTATTCCTCTAAGTTGTTCTCTCGCCTGTCTGACTGCTAGCTGTAAGTCTTCTCCGGCAGCAAAAGCACGCAAAAAGTACTTTAAAAACCACTGTGCTACCCGATCCGCTACTGGTTCTCGCATTACGATTGCCACTGGCAGGGGAACTGCCTTGGCTGCTAGTTCTCGCACTAAACCCAAACCATCACAAGAATTAAAAATAGCTAACTGCAATCCTTTTACTACTGCTTGCTGGAGAGCTTCTTCCAACTCCCCCATGGTCAAGCTATTATTTTCAGTATTTTGATTAATATAAATTCTGCCTGTCTGCCCGTCATCTTCGCTTTGGCTGTGTCCTGCAAAGAAAAGAATATCCCAACCCCTTTCCCAAAGGCGATCGTTTAATTCTTGTCTTTCTGGTTGTTCTAATAGCAGTAATTCCACATTGGGCAGCTTTCTGAGGAATTTTTCATCTTCTTGCACTCTAATTCCCTTACTATTACCCAGAATCGCCAAAATTCTAATTTTTTCTGGTTTTATAGCCGATTTAATTAGGGGTGGTGGATATTCCGCAACGCTTAGAATCACCTCTGCTTGGGGATAATCCTTTTTCACCAACTGCCAGCGATGCCAAGGTAATTGCCAAATATCGCGATCGCTACTTTGAACGACGACTCTAATGGAATCTTGAGCGTTAAGTTGCGTTCTTAGCTGCTGTTCTATATTGTTAAATCCTAAATTACTCAACCAATGATTGAGACTGCGGTCTAATTTCTGACAAACACTACTATATTCATCTTCAGAAAAATGGGTAACGCCAGATTCTTCAATCTCAATCGACCTAGTGCGATCGCTGTAGTAATTAATCGCTTTATATAATACCTGCCAGGAACGATAAAGTTCTAGTAGTTCTGGGGCGGATGGCAAGCTTCCCGTTGTCTGCATCCAAAGATTTCCCGTCTTTCCCAACTGCATAGTAATAGTTGGAAAACCCGACTGTAAATTTCCCGTGCCGAAATTGAGAATAACGAGTTTGGTCATGAAATTAAAAACGTTGCATCAAAATGAGATAGCTTTGGTTGACTGGGGGGTATTATCCCGCCCTGACGGGACGAATGGGGGGACTGGGGGACTAGGAGAAAGGCGAGGCGATTCGGTTCGCCGCATCTGTGGGAGATAAATTAGTTTCTACTACCATGGAACATCGTGTTAAAAACTAAAAGTTTCTGTTAAGCTCAGATCGTCGAGGGTTATCTGTAGCTGAAAGTTAGTATTTCGCAAAATTTTAAACGGTTTTAGTTGTACCCCTCTATCCTGAGTTCTGGCGGTAACTGACTGAAGCATATCTCCCGATTCAGCCAGTAAAGCTAATCTAAGATTAGCTGGTAAATAATCTTCTCCAACTTGGGGATACATTTGAACCACGAGACGTAGTTTGTGATCGGACTCTTGAGTCAAAGCCAAGAGTAAAACCACAGTTTGCGAACCTAGTTGTACTCCTAAATCGATTAACTTAGCTCGCATTAGTTCGCACTCAGGCAACAAACTATGAACTTTAGTTAAACTGCGAAAAGCCCCCGCGCTTTGTAGTTCTATGTCTCTTGCTCCCGATAAACCCAACCAAATTTCCTGGCTGCGATCTGCCATGTGTTCTAACCATCCAGGTAAATTAGGCGATCTCTCTCTTAATTCAGGATTAACAGTGGATTTTGATTCGGTGGGAAAAATTGTTTCTATTTTTTGCCACCCTGGAGAAATAATATTATCGAACCAATGGCTTAATTGGACTTGGGGTTGACTTAAAAATTCTAAATGTTTGAGTAAGTCAGTAAGAGGTTGCAACTTATTTAATAGCAATCGATCGTGGTTAGCTGTGGGAGTAAAACCCAATAAGGTGGCTTTTTTTTGCTCTATATCTATTTTCACTACTATATAGCCAATGCGATCGCAGCATACTTCTGGTGGTAGAAGGCAAAACCGATCTTTTACTCTATCTGGTAATAGAGGACGACATTCGAGCTTTCCCAATCCTTTTACCATCAAGTCCGCCACATCTTCACACAAGCGCACTACGGGATTCCAGCTATCGCTACGATCTAGCTCGGTTTCTATGTTCATTAGCTCTAAATAATCCCTTACAGCCCAAACCGCCAAAGTATTAAGGCGCACTTGTTCTTGTTGTCCTTCGTGGGGTTGTTGAGAAGCAAATTTATTGGCAGTTGTCAAAGCCTTCGTTGTAATCGGTATTTCTAAAGAATTTTGTTGTAGCATCACGATCGCACCTTCCTTTGTGTTCAAAATTTAGTTCAAAAATCCTCGATCGAGAGCAAATTGACGCAACCGAGGACGACATTGTCGCTGATAGAAGTTGGCTAGGGTTGAGTAAGAACAGTTTAATTCTGCTTCTAGAGTCTTCCAATCTGTTGGTGGTGGTAAGCGTCGCAGAATGAGGACTTGACAAGTAATATCCGCACGATTTTTAATATGAACCGAACTTAATTCGTCATCGGGGTCGTTTTTTACCCAATCAAGGGTTAGTTCAAAAATTGGTGGAGTTTGAGGGGGTGCGGGAAGTTGTTGAATTGGATCTTCTCCTCGTTCTTCTGCAATCTTCGGGATAGCAACTTCTCGCTGTTGTTTTTGTTTTATTTCTTGTTGGAAAGAAAGCAATCTATATTTAAGATAGCTGTTGAGCCAAGTAATTACCTGACTTCTTTCGGGGTCGTATTGTTTGCCAGTATTTGCTTCACAAAGATTGCGACAAAGGTAGAGCCAAGTTTGTTGTAGAGCATCTTCATAAAAACTATCGTAGGAATGCCAAAGCTTTCCCGATCTAATTATGGTTTGAATCAGTTTGGTCAAACCACTGTTGCGTTGCAAACTACCAGGAGGATGCTGACAAGTTTCGGAGATCGCCTTTGCTAATTGTCGGTCAAATTGATTATTTGGTGTCCGACTCATAATTTTTTTTCATTATCTTCTTCTCTACTTATTTATCACCTTGAATTGAAATTTTTTTCGCAGTTCAAGTAGTTTTACTTGATTAAATTTATCTCTCATTCTAGATTGCGATCGCTTTTATGGGACAGTATTTTCTCTGGTGGTATGCCTAAATTATTTAATCGATGGAGAATAAACTCTTGGCGTTCGAGATTGCCTAATTGCTGTAGTGTAGGTAAATCAGATACTATCAGAATCGATCAATATGTCCAAAGAAAGCGATCGCCAGCAGTAGTTAAAGCATAACGATATTTAAAATGTAAGTGACCGCAAAGCACTAATTTGGGTCGATTAGCAACGAGCAATCTAGCCTATTCATTGCCAATTTCATCGTATCTGGCATTAGAATATCTTTTTTGAAATAATGCTAGGGCATCTGGAGAAATAATATCTTTGACCCAGTCATGTAAGATCAGAATATTGGCAGTTTGATAGTCTAATGCCCGTTCTATTTCCGATTCGAGAAAGCCAATATATTTTTTATTAGAATAACGGTCTATTTCAGTTGCGGACGGACGTTGGTTTAATTGAAATAGATTTTCTTCTAGGCGGGTAATTCCCGCCTTATTTTGAAGTTACTTTTTAGTTAACTTTCAAGCTAACATTGGTTAACTTATTACCTAGATCTGTTTCTAACTTATTACTGTTATTAACTTTAACAACACCATGTATGTTAGTTAGTCCTTCATTTTTAGCTGGATTGCTAACCCACAACCCAGGGCGTTTTTTATTATCTGTAATCGAGAAATTTTTGCCAAAATCTATATTGCAAGATACTCCAGGTGTATTAGTATTGAGAAGGCTCACAGGATAATAGTTACCAGACGTAGTTGCTGTGTTGTTTAATGTTATGTTTTCAAAGTTAAGATCGAAAGTTTTACTGGGATTTTTGTGATCGGATTTGACAGAAATTCCGTGTTGTCCTGAATTAGCAATCTTACAGTTTTTAATCGTGATAAAACCTTTAGGACCGTCGGTGAATTTGGGGTCGTGAGCATTAATGGAAATTCCATCTTCTTTATTGCCTCTAGAAGTGCAACCGTCAAAAGTAATACTGATGTCAGAAACATTAGATCCTCGATATCTGAGCAATCCTACTTGAATGCCATTCCGTTGATTGTTCAAAAATTTATTATTTTTCAATCTAATGTTAGATAATTTTTGCCAATCATAATCTGGCTCAATATCAATACCTGCAGAAGGTTTAGTCCCGCTAGTACCTTCAAAAGTACTGTTTTGTACTAAAAGGTCTTTCGCGCTTGTAATAGTGAGTCCTTGTCGATGATTGTTCTTCGCAACTACATCTCGTATTACTCCTGAAGAGAATTTTTTTGCAGGGGCTTTATTTCCTTCGCTCAAACCGTGAGCCACAATAATTCCATCGCCTCCTGAATTTTCCAGACTCAATCCTTCGACAGTAACATTTCTTGCACCTTTCAAAACTATGATGTGGCGAAATTGCGAAGGCTGATAAAGATTGGAGTTCTGATAGTCAGACTTACGCATTTTGATGGTGGCTCCATAACCAGAAAGAGTTACATTGTCAGCCAACACCGTAATCATATTGTCGGTTGTCCCTTTAAAAGCTCCTTTTTTAGCTTCTAGGACAACCCCTGATTTGAAGATGATTTTTTGATTGGGTTGTTTAGCAAAAATTTTCTGACCTATTATCCAAGGTTTTGCTGCCTTAGGAATGATAATGGTTTTATCTCCAGAATCGATCGCCTTTTGAATGTTGGCAGCATTGTCGCCTGATTTCCATTTAACTACCACATCTGCCATTGCTGCTTGAGTAGACAGAGAAAGTCCAGCCACTATAGTTAGCAGGGAGACTAAATATTTTGATTTCATGAATCTTTAACCAAGACTTTAAGTTTGTCAGGTTCATGTTCTCATTTCAAGCAAAAAAGTCACGTCTTTTTGATATTTATTTGTTCGACTTTACATTATTTTTTATATGCTCAATATTGTTAATAATTAAGACTTATTGCATTGAGTTGAAAATATGTTGATGGTATCTGGATTGTTTCGACTTCCAGGAAAAAAATATTTAATTAAATTTCAAACTAGAGCGTTTAAATGTTGAATCAGTTGTGGTGCTTGGTGAAATCCTTCGATCTTTTCGGCTGGTTGACCGTTTTTAAATAGAATCAAAGTAGGTAAAGCTTCAATCTGATATTTCGCAGCTAGGTTGGGATACTTTTCAGTATCGATCTTAACAACCTGAAGGCGATCGCGTAAATTAGCTCCTACCTGTTCTAAAATAGGAGTCATCATTTGACAAGGACCACACCAAGTAGCATAAAAGTCTACTAAAACAGGAACTTTGGTGCTTTCAAGTAAATCTTCAAAACTGGAAAACTGTTTTTTAACTGCCATAGCCAGGGCTTATCCTCCCTTGTGGAGGGCTTCTAAGGTGTAAATAATTAGGTTGCCAAGAGAAAATTAGTCTTAGGGACTATTTAGCCTATATGATAGCTAAGTTAATAAGAGATCGTTGTAATTCTCTTTAGTTTCTTAAGATAGGCAAAAGGAAGAGTTGGTTATGGAATTATTACCTGCAAACTTGCAACATTTAAAAGACAAAGTAGCCGTGGTTACGGGTGCATCGAGAGGCATTGGCAAAGCAGCAGCAATAGCTTTAGCAACCCAAGGGGCAAAAGTGGTGGTTAATTACGCCCGTTCTAGGGATGCAGCAGAAGCTACAGTGCAAGAAATTATTACTGCAGGGGGGGAAGCCGTCGCCGTACAAGCAGATGTTTCTCAAGTAGAACAGGTAGATAGTTTAATTAAAACTACTCTAGATAAATTCGGAAGTATTGATGTTTTGGTCAATAATGCAGGTATTACTAAAGATACTCTTTTGCTAAGAATGAAACCCGAACAATGGCAAGCAGTGATCGATCTCAACCTAACTGGTGTTTTTTTGTGTACCAAAGCAGTTAGCAAAACTATGTTAAAGCAGCGCAGTGGCAGAATTATCAATATTGCCTCGGTAGCTGGACAAATGGGTAACCCTGGACAAGCCAACTACAGTGCAGCTAAAGCTGGAGTAATCGGCTTTACTAAAACCGTTGCTAAAGAATTGGCGAATCGTGGAGTAACTGTTAATGCAGTCGCCCCAGGATTTATTACCACCGATATGACCGAAGATCTTAAGTCGGACGACATTATTAAATTTATTCCTCTCGGTCGTTATGGTAAGCCTGAAGAGGTTGCTGGTACGATTCGCTTTTTAGCAGCAGATCCCGCAGCAGCCTACATTACTGGACAAGTATTTAACGTCGATGGTGGAATGGTAATGGCATAAAATTGTTATTGACAATTTTTCTGCTTATAACTATTAGCTAGTTTTGAAATAATCGTCTATTGCCAACTCCTAATTTTCCATTGTTACAGGAATTTGTTGGATACGTCGGGCTAAGTCTTCGGCAGATTCTGGATGATTGAAGAGTACCATTGTGCTGGTTTCGTTCCGCTTAAACCCAATTCTTTCATAAAAGCTTTGTTGATGGGTGGTAGTTAAATAGACTCTTTCTACTTTACTTACTAAGGGATGGGATAGGACAGTTTGAACTAACTTTCGTCCCAAACCCACGCCTTGATAGTCTGGATCGATAACTACATCCCAAATAGCAGCGCGGTAAACTCCATCAGAAGTAGCTCTAGCAAAACCAATCAGATGCTTCTCATCCCAGACTGTAACCACAGGATTACTATGGGCGATCGCAATTTCTAAGTCGTCGATATTTCGCTCTCGCGCCCAAAAAGCAGTTTTAACGAACAGGCATTGTAGCTGCTGAACATCTACTTGTGATTTATCGGCACAAAATTGAATATGACTGCAATCCATTGCGTTAATCTCTCCTCTGACTATCTAATAAAAATGAGAATTACTCTTTAGCTTAAAATTAACTTAATTTAACTTTTGCTAGTGCGATCGATAACACTGGCGATCGACGCTAAACGTCTCTAAATTTTACAGTTATATTTGCAGTTTTTTGGCTAAACATCTAGGTTATTTATCTTTGTATCCTGACATTTTTCTGATTTCTATTGTTCGACTATTAACATCAACTACCAACAAAATGATTACTATCGCTTTACCTAAAGGAGCACTTTTGAAAGACACTATCGAACTATTCGGCAATCTAGGTCTAGATTTTAGTGCTTTTCTCGATCAATCAAATCGTCAACTACAAATCAACGATCCGACCAACACTGCAAGAGCTTTATTAGTTAGAGCGCAAGATGTCCCCGTCTATGTCGAATACGGTCAGGCTCAATTAGGAGTGGTCGGTTATGATGTGTTGCGAGAGAAGAAACCAGAAGTAGCTAATTTAGTCGATTTAGAATTTGGTTACTGTCGTTTATCCGTAGCAGTACCCAAAAATAGCCCTTACAAAAGATCTGTAGAATTACCCCCTCATGGCAGAGTTGCGTCTAAATTTGTTAACTGCGCCAAAGATCATTTTGATAGCATCGATTTACCTGTAGAAATCGTACCCCTATCTGGATCGGTGGAATTAGGGCCAATTACGGGAATGTCCGAAGCGATCGTCGATTTGGTTTCTACAGGGAAAACTCTCAAGGAAAATGGTTTAATTGAAACGGATATTCTTTATGAAAGCACTGCTCGCTTGATCGCCCATCCTCTAAGCTATCGTCTTAATCGAGATAATATTAACGACTTGGTCGCCAAATTAAGATCTTAATTCTAGTTTGTGTGGTGTGTCACTCTAGAAATGGTAATTAACTACTAACTACTTTTAGAGTTAAGTAGTCGAGAAATAGTATCGATCAGTTGTTGGGGCTGAACTGGTTTGCCCAAATAATCGGTTGCGCCGAGTCTTTTGGCTTCTTCTTTATGGCGATCTCCCGTGCGAGATGTCGCCATCACGATTGGTGTATTCTTGAATGCAGGTTTGGCTCTAATTTTTTCTAAAAGCTCAAAACCATTCAATCTAGGCATTTCTATATCTGAAAGAATTAGATTGATTTTGCCTTTATATTGTTCGATTTGTTCTAGAGCCTCTTGTCCGTCGCGACAGACAAGAACTTCGTAACCAATGGAAGTCAATATTTTATCGAGCATTTTTCTAGTAGCCACAGAATCTTCTGCAATCAAAATTGTAGAGGTACTACTAGTAATGGTTGCCACGCTGTCTTTAAAAGAAGCTACGGAAATGCTCTCTTTTTCTAATCCTTGAGGAAAAAGCACGGGTAATAATTCTCCCGAACCTAAAACCGTACAACCTGCTAAATAAGCTGGAATGGGAATAGTTTCATCAAAAGGTTTAACAATTAATTTTTCTTCTCTGACAATAGCATCAACCAAAATTACCACGGGTTGAAAAGCAGTTTCGAGGACTATCCCCACTTTGCCTTGACTGTAGTTCAAAGGTTGTTTGGGACAGGGGAATAAATTCGATGCAGCAGCTAAAGAAATAATTCTTCCTTGCCAGTTGATCTGGTTTTTCTGCCGATTGGTAAAATATAAATCTCTATAGGGTAGGATCTCCCTAATGCTAGTGTGCGGAATAGCTACCAAACGATTTTGCAATTGCACCAGTAATAAAGATTGTAAGCTGAGATTTACAGGAAGGACGATCGCAAAAGTAGTACCCAAGCCAAGATCGGTTTGAACCAACAACTGTCCTTTAAGCTGGCGAATTAAATTTAGTACGATATCCAAACCCATACCGCGACCTGAAATATCGCTCACTTTGGCTGCGGTGGAAAAATCTGGTTCAAAGATCCAGTTAAGAATTTCTTCGGGGGAAAAATCTTGAATGGATTTCTGGGGAGGACAAATTCCTCTCTCAACGGCTCGTTTATAAACCTTTTCTCGGTTGATTCCCCCACCATCATCCTCGATCGTAATTATCAAATTATTTTTTTCTAATTTAGAAGTCAAACAAATAGTGGCGGTTTCGGGTTTGCCACTAGCCAAACGCTCGTATTTCGATTCTATGCCATGATCGAAGGCGTTATTGAGCAAGTGAGTTAGGGGAGTTTGTAGTTGCTCTAGCAAGATCTGATCCACAGGAGTATTCTTACCTTCAATTTTCAGCTCGACTAACTTATCAAATCTTTGACTTAAACCTTTAATTTGAGGCACAAAACGTTTTGCCAGCAGATCAAAAGAAACTAAGCGAGAATTAGTAACATCAGAATATAGAGTGTTGAGCTTTTTCTGGGTTTGTTCGATATCTTCGGCTAATTCTCGATCAACAAAATCAATATCCGTACGGGCTTCCTGAACTTGGATCATCAGTTCTTGAAAAGATTGCAAGCTAGTATGCAACTCTGTATAGCGATCCATTTCTAATGAATCAAAATTATCATCTGGTTCAGAAGAATCATAACCAACTTCCTGAGCTTTTTGAGCCAAATCGCTAGAACTAATGGCTAGTTGGTCGTATAAATTTTGAATTTGTTCTCGAATTGGTTCAAACTGACGAACTAAAGAGCGCAAACGACGATTGGCTTGATTTAATAGTTGTTGTTGGCTGCCAAACCGAGAGTAGGTCAAAATCAAATCTTCTACATTGTGAGTCATATCTTGCAATCGCTCCAAAGGAATTTTGACGCGATCGACAATAACTTTTTGGGATTCTTCCGCTACCTTGGCAATAATTTTTTCTTGAGATACTTGTGGAGGAGCAAACATTACTGTTGAGAGAGTCGCTTCTGCTTCATCTTCGCCAAAATCAAAAAATCCTCCTTCCTCTAGTTCTCCCTCTTCATATTCATACAGAGATGTTTCAAATTCTTCGGCAACCAAGATCGCCATTTCCTCTTTATCGTCTGTACTTTCTAAATTAGCTAAATACAAGTCTTTTTGTTGGCGAATCTCGTGGACTAATTCTTGTACGGTTAAAAGAGCTTCTAAAGGTTCGACTTCAGTTAAAAAACTTTCAATCGGAGATACTATTTCGCTCAACCAAGGTAATTCTAATGTTTCCCCCAAGAAAGTACATTCATCGATAAAGCCAGTTAAAGCTTCCTGAATTACTTCTTCTGGAGTTTCCATTCCTAAGTCAGCGATCGCTTGACACAATTCTTCTAGGTCTTGATTTAAGCCATTGGCGATTAATTCATAATTATCTTTATCTAAGACTGTATTGGTTGAAGATTCTTGACTGACATTAATATTATTTAAGTAGTTAGCAATTTCAATTCGCAAACTTCCTACTATTTCTTGAGTTACCAGTAAAGCTTCTACTGCGTCCGATTCTGCCAAACTTTGGGTAATAGGAGTTATGGCTGCTGCTAACCAAGGTAAATTAAGAGTTTCAGCCAAAAAGAGACATTCATCGACAAATCCTGATAATATTGGCTCGATTACCTCTTCAGGAGTATCTAATTCTAATTCTTCAAGAGCGACAAAACTATCTTCTAGATCGACTGTTAGAGTATTGTAAATTAAAGCATGGGAACTACTTTGAGCTTCAGTGTTGCTGGTAGACTCAGTTTCAGTTTGAGTAGAATTAGATCTTACTAAAGACTCTAAAGCAACGATTAATTCAGGATTTGCTGCTGCATCGTCTATATGGCGAGCTTGACTGAGGACATAGCCAACTTCATCGATACTTTTTTCAATTAATACCCAGGCTAGTTCTACCTCCGCAATTTTTCCTTCCTGAACTCCTAAGATCGCGTCTTCCAATTTATGTGCCAAATTTTGCAAGCTACTCAGGGATGCTAAACCCGCACCTCCTTTAAGAGAGTGGGCTGCTCTTAATAAAGCCGTGAAATCTGGTTTGCTACGATCTGCAATACCCGTTTCTAGTAGATGAAGATATTCAGGAGCATCTTCATCTAAAAAACACTGACGTGCTTCGGCGGTAATGGCAGCGAGAATTGCAGGATCTAACTGAGAACTCATATTTGATCGGACTAGGTCTTAATAAAGATTAGTGAGGAAGATAAAAAATTAATGACAACAAATCGATCGTTAATATCTTTAAATTAGCCAGAAAGCTTAAATTGCGATACGGATTCTTGAAGATGTTCGGCTTCTTTCACCAAAATTCGTAACGATTGCACCACGTTTTGGGCTTCATCGGAAGTAGTTTTTGCTACTAAAGCAATACCGTTAATTTTTTCGTTAACCTGTTTGGAGTTATCGGTTTGCTCGATAGTGTTGGTAGAGATTGATTTGAGATATTCGTCAATTTGCTGACTAGTTTGCGCCAAGCTTTGCAGATTGAGTTTGGTCATCTTAATTAATTCGCTACCGTTGACAACTTCTGAAGTACTAATTTCCATCCCATCTAATACTGAAGTGGTATCTTGCTGAATCGCTTCCACTAGCTGTTGAATATCTTTGGTTGCTTCAGTGATTCGATCTGCCAAGCGACGTACTTCTTCTGCTACCACTCGGAATCCTTCTCCATGTTCTCCTGCCCTTGCTGCCTCTACAGAAGCATTAAAAGCTAAGAGGTTGGTTTTTTCAGAAATACCAGAGATAATTTCAACAATTTGGGCAATTTCTTGGGAGGATTCGGCGAGTTGTTTAACTTTTTTGGCAGTAGTGGCAACAGTAGTACGAATTTTTTCAATACTGTTTACCGTTGCATCCATCGCTAAATCTCCTTCTTTAGCTTGAATCGAACCATTTCGGGCGATTTTTGCTGCTTCTTGGGCGTAGTCGGCAATCGTTTTTACCGATTGATTGATTTCATCGATACCAATCAAGGCTCGTTCGATCTCTCCTGCTTGGGTTAGAGCAGATTCTGAAAGCTGTCTGACGGAATCTTCTCCTGCTAAAGAGAGTTGACTTACTTCCCCCGAAACATTTTGCACTTCTTGTAACAACACTTGAAGTTTTCTCAGGGTAGAATTAAACGCATCGGCGATCGATCCTACCGCACCATCAGTCATTTCGGCTCGTACGGTTAAATCACCTTTTTTGGCACCTTCTACATCCAACAGTAAGCCCATAACTCCATGTTGTAGTTTTTCTTTTTCTTGACGCTGGCGTTTAGCTTCTGCTTCTTGGGTATGAAGTAAATCTTGAATTTGACCCGCCATTTTATTGATGTTAATTCCTAAATCGGCGATTTCATCTTTGCCCAAAATTGGCACTCGAACGTCAAAATTGCCTTGTCC
>NZ_JBZNBU010000281.1:0-1723 GCF_058530065.1 Waterburya sp.
AGTTCGTGGAGGGCGATCGGGGTCAATTCCCGTAGGAGTTGCAGGCGCACCTCGAAAGGTAATTGCCAGGGTATTTCCTGCCAGGGGTTGTTTGGGGTTAAAGACTAAATAGAAACAGTTGCCGACTTCTGGTTGTTCGTTAAAGAGGGGTTGTTCTTCTCCCCGCCATTCTCCATTATTTTCTTTAACCCATTGGTTGCTAAAGCCATCCCGTAATAAAGTTGGTGCTTCTTCTAGGGTTTCGGCAGTCAAAAAATGCAGGATATCTGGTTGTCCGATTAATAAATCTTTATCTGTCGAAAAGACAACCGCTTCTTCGGTTTCGGTTCTTTCTGTCCCTACTTCCGTTCCCTGGAGAATAGCATAAGGAAAGGTATCTGGTTGAGTTATATAAAAACTAACATCGGTCTGGGCTGGTGCTGGAGGTTGCAGCTTAATCCCTAATAATTCTAAAAAAGTAATATAGTTGCGATGGGGGACTTGATTGAACCGCATCAACATCTGGTCAGTTAACCAAGCAAACAACTCAATTAAGGTGATACCAGGATCGCTAGGATTAAAATCCGTCCACTCAGGACAATAGCGGGGAATGCGTAAGATACATTCTGCCACTAAATCTTCAAAAGTGCGATCGTCTAAATTGGCTTTTGGTAACATGATAATTACTAATTAAATTGCTACTCACTTTCAGTTAGATAAAAGGGATATACTAGGCTGCGGTCTTCGTAACTACTCTTGAGACGATAGTTAATCATGATATTGACTCTACCCAAAATCGGATCGGGTTCGGTTACTACCTCCTCTAAATCGATTCGAGGTTCCCAAGTTTCCAAAGCCTCTTGCACATATAACCGCATCAAAAACAAAGTTTTGCTATTTAGAGGGGCAAAAGTTAACTCTGACAAACGACAACCAAAATCAGGACGATATCGCCTTTCGCCTAACTCAGTTCGCAATATAATCAGAATCGCTTGTCTCACTTTTTGGTCGGCAGCAGATAAAGAAATTCCCCCTTGTAAGTCGGTTTTTAAGGGAAAATTCCAGCCCATACCCAAGTAGTCTTGTTCGTTCATCAAGGGAAATCTCTGTTATGGTTTTACCTGTAAAGTAACAATTGACCCCTAGTTTTACATTGACCATAAGGCGAAGATTTTACCCTTGATATCGGTATGAATTTATTGGTTTCATGTCAGTTCTATGACCATGATTTAAGAGTTTGGATGAGGAGATGAAATTTAAAAGAATAAATTTAAGGATAATACGGCAAAAAAAGACTTAAACTTGGAATATAAAAACAAATATATCCTATTAAGTAATTTATACTCTTTTTTACTTTTATTATTAACTGTATATATTATTTCTGACTCCTAAGTTCTTGTTTTTCACTAAATTTGGGTTTTGTCAAATTTACGTTAGTTTAAAAAGACCAAAAAAAGCATAAAGACATGAAATAACAGGAAAAACCCCTTTGAAATTAGTTTTGACTGCAAAATTATGTATTTAAAGTCAATTTTAGACTTAGGTATAAGGCAGTCACCAAAGCTTATAGTTTAATCTAGAATTAACTTTAAGAAATAACAACTAAAGTCATGCCTGGAAGACCTGCTGCACGTTTGGGAGATATGACCGCTCATGGGAGTCCTTTATCTCCTGGTACTGGTAGCCCGAATGTATTAATCGGCAAAAGACCAGCCTGGCGAGGACTCCCTGCTGCTGCGGTAGG
>NZ_JBZNBU010000282.1:0-50875 GCF_058530065.1 Waterburya sp.
ATCTCAGTAATTTGTTCGGGGGATTAGGGATTAGGGGTTAGGGATTAGGGAGCAATAATTAGTACATATTTTCGTATGGTTCTTATTAGGAATGACTATAGTAAATTTTCCCAGAGAGCTATTCAACTGAAAACGGCTGTAAATAACTTTTGAGGAAATATCTCTTTCAGAATAGTGTTTAACGATTTGAGCAACAAAAGTGCATACCAGATCGCAGTGGTATACACTCCAAAATGTTCTGCTCGCTCTTTGAGTTTGGCATCAGGTTAATCTTTAAGATGCTCTTCTAAAACCTTCCCATTTAGTTTGCGATCGCGGCGTTTGACTTGAGTAGGAGCTAAATTGTCTCACCTCAGTTCGGGATAATAAGACTTATCCATACCCGATTCTTGGGATTAGGTTTAGATTTTGGTCAACAAGATTCCCTGACTGTTACCGAGACTAACTTTGGGAAAGTTTTCTAGATTCAACCCTGGGGTGGCGACTGCCACCTGCCATACTTGAGGATCGATATCCAAGATTTCTGCTGCATCTAATTCGAGCGCATCTCCTTCAAAATTGGCTAAAATAGCCACTGCTGGTTGAAGATCGAGGTCGTGGCGGATACCGTGAATAATTGTTCTATCTGCTTCTGATATCTTGTCGAAACTATCTTGTTCGAGAATATTATTGGTTAGCCAAGAATATTGGTGGCGAAACTCTCTAGTGGCTAGATTAAATTTAGCTCTGGCAGGATCTACCTTATTTTGGTAATTAGTTACATTACATACCTGATAGCAATCTTCCATAAACATCAAAGCAAAGCTCTTCAAACGATCTTCATCTAGCTTTTTCAAAAAGCGCACCATACTTCCCCGCATCAGTTCCACCAAGGGTAACAAGTCTTCAATACAGTGGGTGTCGGGATTGGTACATCTTTGCAACACTTCTACCACTTCTGCCAAGTTATAATCCTGCTGCACCATTGCATGATGCAAAGCTTTGCCAAACTGTTTTACTTGCTTGAGTTGTTTAAAGCCCAAAGACTTTAAGCGAGGGAAACAATGGGGCTGGCGATATAAATCGGAATTAATTTGCCAGTCTAAAAAGCCTACCTCTTCAGAGACTACCTTTACTCCATACTGTTCGTCAGTATTGCGGAAAAAGAGCCAAGGAGCGTGCATGGTGGAATTAATAAAGTCCATTGGTAGCCCAGGACTAAAACAGTTGACCCACAAAGTGACTGCAGGATTGTCGTAGGCATTGTGCAATACTTCGGGGAGGGTTTTGCCTAAATGCCAGTTAATTGCTTCGCTCGAATCAATCTGATTGCCCCTGCGTACCGTATCGTGATTGCCACAACCTGTAATCCAATGGTCGCCGATGGTCATTACTTCCATAACGCGCCACCATTTTTTTTCCCAAAATCCTTTGATACTAGGAGTATTGTGGGCAAAGATTAAAGGTCCCCATTGGTAAGATTCTGGTTTGAGTTCGATTAATTCCCGATAGGTAGATTTTTCTTCCCAACCTTCTTCTGGCCAAGGGCGACCATCTTCAAAGATGGTAAACATCAACCGCTTGTGTCCTTGAATTTCCTGAACGATGTTGCTCATTTCCAAAAGATAAGCGTCATCTTGTTCTACTCTACCCGTCAAGGGATTAAAGAAGCGAAAATCTTGTCCCCCATCAATACGAATGCCATCTGCCCCAGTATCGAGTTTACGCCGCTGCATTTCTAGCAAAATTGCCCGAACCATTGGTAGTTGGTGGTTGAGGTCTTGACCGTACATATTCGGTCCTTTGAGGAATTCTCGGGCGATTAAAAGTTCGCTTTGGTTGTCAGCGTGTCCGTAAACTAGATCGTAAATTAGTTGAATGGGATGAGTGGGGAAATTATGGAGGGTGGCGATTAAATCGACTACTTCATGGGGACGTAGAGTTTCCAAAAGGGCGGGATTAGTAGTACTAGAGCCGAGTATTGGTACGTCATAACCCCAATCTTGGGTGTTGGGTTTGAAAAGTTCTATTTCAACGATGTCACTATCTTCGTCATTGTTGATAAAGGCGAAAAATTCGCTTTCTGGACTATATTCATCGCGATATTCGATTGTTGGTTCGGTGGGTAATAATTCGATCGCATCGTAGCCGATATAGTTTTGTTCGCTAGGAGTTAATTCTTGTCCTTGCTCGATTTTTTGAGCAATATCTTGATAAATGCGAGTCAACCCCGCTACCGTACCTTCACTAGAAGCAGTACCTACATGAATTTGTAAGATGTTGCGCGGATCTTTAACCCTGGGAATTTTAATTTTAGGGTTGTTGGATCTAGCAGTTTGTTCTAAATATGCTAAATCTGCCCGATTTGCCTGAAGGCTATCCATGTCGTAAAGCTCTGCGGGGGCAAAAATCCCGTAGGGTAAAGAATAGGGAACTAGATCGCGAATAGTTCTCAATTGTTCGGCGCGATCGATATAGCGCAACCAGTAAAAAGAACCCGCTCGATCGCGACTACCTGGTTTCATTCCCGCTACTACGCCCCAAATATATTCTCCTTGCTGTTCTAAGTGCAAGCGATCGCGTTTGAATTGGATAGTTTGCTCTTTTTCCTGCCAATCAATGGGGTCGAGGGGCGTAAATACTTCTAAATAGATTTCCCTTTCGTGCAGCACATCCCTAATCAGCCCTGGAACCCAAAAGCCTATTTCCGTCAAGCCATCGGGTCGATAATAAGCTCCCAGTTTGCGAGCTAAAGCTTTAGTTTGCTCTAGGTAGGTATTAGTAGTTCCTTCTAAACTAGATGCCCAAGCTAGTAATTTTCCTGTTGCTTCAGGGACTAATCTAACGGATGTATCTGCTGTTACTTTCACTCAATTATCTCTACTTAGTGGATGGTTGGCATTTTCCCTTGATCTATTCTGATCTATGTCAGAAAACGCTGCAACCCTTTGTTTTAAGTTTTTAAAGTTCTTTTAATTTTACGGAAAAGCTCTCATAATTCTTACCCCGCAAAACAGCAATCTATCTGCAGATATTTTTGTTCGGGCATTAATTAGTGTAGGATTCAAGTAGATCGGGCTTATTTGAGATCTTGCAAAAATAGCTTTTCTCGTTTCTCAATCTTACGATTTTTATCATTCAAGAGTTTAGTTATGGTTGAAGAAAATTAAATAGATAAATTTTGATAAACAATATAAGTTTAATAAAAGATTGAACCAGGTGTTTTGTCCATCCTTAATAGTTCTAGTTTAAATTATCAACCATTTCTGTTGTTAGAATTACTTTAATAGAAATAAACTCCCATAATTATTTTGAATTTAGTAATAAATTCAAGTTTTTTGGAATAATCAAAAAAAGTTTTTCATAGCTTCTACATTACCAAATAGTTACTAAAAATTATGAAATCATCTTTAGTTATCCTCTACCACCGCGAACCCCATGACGAAATAATCAAAGATGGCAAAATTCATTACGTACCGAAAAAAAGCCCCAACGGAATTGTGCCTACCCTAAAAAGTTTTTTTGCTGATGTTAATCAAGGTACTTGGATTGCTTGGAAACAAGTAGACGAATCACAAAGAAAAGACTTTGAAGAACGGGTAAATATTGAAGGGGAAGCTAACTACAACGTCAGACGTATTCCTCTCAATGACGAACAAGTAAAACAGTTTTATCACATTACTTCCAAAGAGGCTTTCTGGCCAATTCTTCATTCTTTTCCCTATCATTTCACTTCTGAAACCGCAGAGTGGGAAAACTTTAAAAATATCAATCGCTTATTTGCCGAAGCTGCTTGCGAAGAAGCCGCTGACGATGCTTTAATTTGGATTCACGATTACAATTTGTGGCTAGCACCGCAATACATTCGCGAACAGAAACCAGATGCTCGGATTGCGTTTTTTCACCATACTCCTTTCCCTTCAGTGGATGTTTTCAATATCTTACCCTGGCGAGATGCGATCGTTGAAAGTTTATTATGCTGCGATATCGTTGGTTTTCACGTACCTCGTTACTCAGAGAACTTCGTTAATGTGGTGCGCAGTCTCAAGCCCGTTGAAGTAACCAAGCAAGAAGCAGTGACAGGACATATGACTCCGACTGGGGTTGCTTTAGCCGAACCCGAAATGACTACCCAGTTGAAATATAAAGGACAACTAGTTAATATAGACGCTTTCCCCGTTGGCACGAATCCTCAATTTATTCAATCGATTTTAGAGAAGACAGAAACTAAAAATAGGCTCTATCAAATTAATGAAGAGTTAGCTGGTAAAAAACTAATCATTGCCGCAGGAAGAGTAGACTATGTTAAAGGTAATGAAGAAAAATTAGCAGCCTATAGCCGTTTGCTAGAGCGTCGCCCCGACTTGCACAAAAAAGTAAGCTTTGTGATGACTTGCGTGCAGCCAGCCCCAGGAATGCGGGTTTATAAAACAGCCCAAAGTACCATCGAGCAGTTGGTAGGTCAAATTAACGGTCGTTTTGGCACTCTAGATTGGATGCCCGTCAGACTATTTACTCAACCCATTCCTTTACCCCACCTAATGGCTTATTACAAAGCTGCAGATATTTGCTGGACTACTCCTCTGAGGGATGGTTTGAACTTGGTAGCCAAAGAATATATTGTGGCTCATGGAGGAGAAGACGGAGTATTAGTCTTGTCGGAATTTGTCGGTGCAGCAGTGGAGTTACCCGAAGCTATTTTAACTAACCCTTATTCTCTAGACGGTATGGATCGAGCTATTGAAAGAGCTTTAATTATGTCTGAGGGCGAACAAAAAGAAAGAATGTCTAAAATGTATGAGACTGTAACTACTTACGACGTTAAGTATTGGGCAGATCGTCTTTTAGGTAAGTTTAAAGAACTAAAACACGAAACTGTTGTCGCGTAGATAAGATTTGTATAAATTAAGAACAGTTGGGCAATTAAGATTGTCTGCTGTTCTTTTTTTTAATTAACCTCAGTACGGGTTAAGCTACTAACTATTAATTTAGTTACTAGTTATTAGTTAAAGCTTCTTTGCATTACAAGCAGCGACTAAAGACTAAATACTGTTCTCTTTGAGTAATTCTTTTTCTCGAACTCAAATTAAATTAGTGATTGCGTAATTAATAGTTTTACCTGTAGTTCTATCTCAGAAATGAGTTTTTCTTGAGTATTATTTTCAAGTTTGGCGAAGATAATATTCAGATTGTTTTCTAAATCTTCAATAATGTCTTTGATATAGAGTTCCATAATATAAGCTTGCTTTTTTTTACTTTTAAAAGCAGATTTACCTAATTTGGATCTCAGATTATTCAATCGATTGATAGTAATTAAGTTTTTTGCTTCTGCTATTAATAATTTATCTGTTATCTCTAGATGTTGCTGCTGTCTATATTGGTGATAATCCCATTTTTGTGCTTGATGGAAGCGTTTGTCTTCGACAAATTGAGGATTCTTAATTTTTAAAACAGGACGTAATTGACCTTTAATGGTTTCTAAAAATAAGTTACTGGCAGGCTTGATAACAATACCTTCAGCAATATTATCTATCTCTAAAGGAGGTAAATCGAATAATGGAGGAATAGTTGAGGTGAATTCGATTTTATAGGCGAGTGTATCTTGATATTTTCCGCGAAATAAAACGGGAATATAGCTTAAATTAGCATTGTGACAAAGATCGATAAAGCTATCTATATCTAGATAATTTCTTTCTTGTCGGCTATTAATATAAGCTACGTCGAAAGCCATAAATTCTAAATTGGGTGAATAATAGACACCTGTTTGAATTGCAGTTACTTGAGGGTTAGCTTTTACTTGTGGATGGGGATATTCTCCACCAAAAAGTTCTCCATAAATAGCAATTTGTCTGGTATCGGGATAAAGCTGTTTAATCCTGCTAAAAATAGCTAAAGCTTTTGGTGCGAGAAATTCTGTTAATAGTTGATAGCCAAAAAAATCATCTTCTGGAAGTAAAATTGCTTTTCTTTTAGCAAAATTAACCATATTACCATCTGAAATAAGACAAAAATTAGCTCCGTGAATTTTCTCTGTAACGATCCAATCAGTTTTTTGAAAAATACGATAATCTGCTTCTGTTAGCTGGTATTTATTAAAATTACTATAAATTTTTTCGTAGCTAACATGATTTAATTGTTTCAAGAGTCAGTGATAAATTATTAGTCGTTATTAAATCCAATCTAATTTGACAAAATAACTAGATTCCCCAGAAGAAGCAATAATCTTAGTGATTTTTTTCAGTTTCAAATTAAACGGAATAGAAGTTGTAACATATTTTTGAACGTAAATACCAAGATCGGGAGCGAGGTAATTAGCGGTTATGCTAGCCAAACCCATCCCCAGCAACTGATGAAACGGATCTTTAGGCAAGCTAAAATGTGCTGCCATAGCCATTCCCGTGGTGAGTAATATGGCTACAGAAGAATTAGTCCCGCAACGAGGGTGTAATGCTAAATTCCATTCTCCTTGTTGCAAGCGGAGTAATGCCGAACTGACTGCTCTTTTTAATCTTAAGGGATCGATATCGCCATAAAGATAAAAGCCATTTTCTGTAGAAAGTCCGCCGATGGTTTCATTGTCTGTAGATAAATAACTAGTAGATAATTTATTGTGGCTGATGTTGGTTGTGTCGCTCAACAACCAGACAGTAGCGTGTTCTAAGGCGTGTATCTGTCTGATAGTTAGAAATTCTTTCAAACCAGGAATAAAACCCAATTGCTCGATTATCTCGGAATCTCGACGAGGGTTATCATAAGAAAAATCAAGCCCAGAATTAGCATAAATAGCATCATTCATAATTCTTAAGAAGCGATCGCTTGTAAACAGTGAGGATAGGTAAGAGCAGAGAGGTCGGTTATAACAATTTAGCGTTTTTATTCTATCGTTTGTTTTGGGCGAAGAAATGGCAAGATAAACAGACAAAACCTTTATCCCATAGATATTAGGAGATTTTGTAGCTTACAACACAAAGTTTATTATTTTTTTGCGATTGGTTATAATATCGACCTCAGTTGTTGCGAGGCTTAACTCTCTTTACATATGCAAAAATTAAAAGCAAGCACTATCTGACCAATTTTTAAGTTAAACAAGTTTTTTAGTTATGCCTTTAATTAAAGTTCAATCTTCTATTTCCACTCCCAATCGCGATCGAGTAGAAACTTTGTTAAGCAGCTTGTCGGCAAAATTAGCAAAACATCTAGGGAAACCAGAATCTTATGTGATGACTGCTTTTGAATCTGATATTCCTATGACCTTCGGGGGTACTTTAGATCCCGTATGTTATGTAGAAATTAAAAATATCGGCACGATGAAACCAGAACAAACCAAAGCCATGAGTTCTGATTTTTGCCAGCAAATAGAATCGGAATTGGGAGTTCCAGCCAATCGCATTTACTTGGAATTTAATGACGCTCAAAGACATCTTTGGGGTTGGAATGGAAGTACTTTTGCCTAAGTAACCTGAGTTCGGGTTAAGCTACTGACCGAGCGTTCGTTCTAGTTATGAGTTATTAGTTTTTAGTTTAGGTCTAAATTTATCAAACAAAAAAGTTGGCACAAACGTGCCAACTTTTCATTATTGCGATCGATCTTATCTTGCTTATTTTTAGTTAACTTAAAGCGCGCCAGCGTTAGCCAAGCCCAAGATTACTCCTGCCCCTAAAAGATGACCCAAGCTAGTAGTACCTAACAAAGCAGGAAGCCCCATACCGCCAAATAATGCGGGAGAAGGCAAAGCAGGACCAGCAGATTGGTTTTTAATGGTAAATTTACCAAAAGCGATCGCCACAATATTGCAAACAATCATCACAATCGCTACTTTAGGATTCCAAGATACAGTGCTGGGAACAGTGGTAGCCGCTAATAAAGTTAAATAAGTCAAAATCAATTTCTCCTGTTTGTAAATGATGATTTATCTTCTTGAAATGATGATAGTTTTATTTCCTTAGATAACAGAACTATGAATCGATGTTGCAATATTTATTAATCTAGTAAAGTTTTATATCCAAAAAAAGCCTTGAATAGTTAAGCTTTTTATCTTAGGCTTATGCTTATATTTAACTAATATTAGTATATTTATAATATACATAGTATGTATGGGGCTGTGGCTCAGTAGGATAGAGCAAGCGCCTCCTGAAATATCGGGCATCATGAAGGAAACTTCATCGATGAATGCGGTCAAATTCAGGAAAGCCTAAAGTTGCCATTAGTAGCCAAGGTAATCGTGAGCCAAGCTCTATTTTTTCTGGTAGAGAAGGTGCAGAGACTAGTTGTAAGTCAAAAAACAGGAAAATAAACTCTTTTTGGGTTCAACGAATAGTTCGATTATACTTGCAACATAAAGGCTGCCACCTAAAGATAAATAACGATTTTATCTAAGGTGAAGAGATAGTCCAGAGAGTAGGGAAACCTACACCAATCTGAAGCGCTAGGTCGCCAGTTCAAATCTGGCCAGTCCCGCTATATTAATTCTTCTTTAAAATTTTATTGCGTACCATTACTTTATGGTGTCAGAAAAATATAGACTCACATAGATAGGAAATAATTTTTTAGAGCGAGATATAGAGATATTTTTTATGGCTTACTATTGGTTTAAAGCATTTCACTTGATTGGGATTGTCGTGTGGTTTGCAGGACTATTTTATTTGGTTAGATTGTTTGTTTATCACGCAGAAGCAGAACAAGAACCAGAACCCGCACGCAGCATCCTGAAAAAACAGTATGAAATTATGGAGAAACGTCTCTACGGAATTATCACAACTCCTGGGATGATTGTGGCGGTAGCCATGGCGATTGGTTTGATTTCTACCGAACCAGAAATTCTTAAATCCACTTGGCTGCATATTAAGTTAACCTTCGTAGTTTTACTGTTTGCTTATCATTATTTCTGTCAAAGAATTATGAAAAAATTAGCTGCTGGGGAATGTCAGTGGACGGGACAACAATTTAGAGCATTAAACGAAGCACCAACTATATTGTTAGTCTTAATTGTTTTGCTAGCAGTATTTAAAAATAATTTGCCTTTAGATCTGACTACTTGGCTGGTGGCAGCTTTAGTAATTACGATGGCAGCTAGCATTCAACTTTATGCTAAAAAGCGTCGTAGAGATAAAGAAAAACTAGCCGAAATAAATCGCGAACCCGAACTTGCTTCTTCGGTGGGAGAGTAGTTGTTAGGTATTGGGCAATGGTGACAAGTTAAGCTTAAAAGCCAGTTGTCAAGAGAAAAAAGGCTAAAAGTCTAGAGGCGGTTTTGCACGTTTGTTTTTCTAATAAATAACTAAATCTTCAATATCTTCGATCTCAGTAGGCAAATCTGCGGTTAAAACTTCCATACCATGACTGGTAACCAAAACATCATCCTCAATTCTGATTCCCTTGACATCAGAAAATTGTGCCAAACGTTCCCAATTAACTACATCTTGGTATCGATCGCGGAAATCGGAGTGATTTAAAATTGCAGGTACTTGATAGAAACCAGGCTCGATCGTGACTAGCATTCCTGTTTGAAGGGGGCGATTTAATCTCAGGTATCCCAAGCCAAAGCGATCGCTCCTAGTTCTTCCTGGGGCATATCCTGCAACATCTCCTAAATCTTCCATGTCATGAACGTCCAAACCTAATAAATGTCCCACACCATGAGGGAAAAATAGAGCGTGAGCGTCCATTGCCACCAAATCTTCAGGTTTACCTATTAAAATGCCTAAATCTACCAAACCTTCAGCGATAATTTTGGCTGCCAAGAGATGAATCGATTCGTATTCTATTCCTGGCTCGATCTCGGCAATACAGCGATCGTGGGCTGCTAGAACTACCTGATAGATATCCCTTTGAGTGCTAGAAAATTTGCCCGATACTGCCCAAGTACGAGTAATATCCGCAGCCCAGCCATTGAGAGTTTCCGCCCCCACATCTGCTAGTAATAAGTCTCCAGATTGTAATGGATTATAATAAGTTTCGTTATGCAAAACTTCTCCATGTACCGTCACTATGCTGTTATAGGCACAACACATATTATTGGCGATTATCGTTGCTTCCATTGCCGAACGTATTTCGGCTTCGCTTTTAGCTTGAAAAGTAGCAGCCATTCCTGCTTTGTGGGCTAGTATCGAAACAGTTGCAGCTTGTCTTAATTCTTGTAATGCCAAATCATCGTGCTGCGAGCGCAATTTTACTATTGCTTGGGCTAACTCTAAGTCTATACCCGTTGCTTCGTGGGAAAGGGATACAGGGCGATCCAGTAATGCAATTTGCTGTTGATAGGTCAGATTATCTTGAACGGCGATCGTCGCAGCATCATGGGTATTGGAAGATAATTCTGTCAGGGGATATACTTGATCCGCACCAATCAACGCGCCTATTTCTTCCCGATTTGGAGTCTCTCCATGCCATAAAGTAGCTGAGGTTGGAGGATTATCTAGATATAATTCTAGTCTTCCCTCTGATAAACGAATAGCTGCATTGGCTAAAGGTATACCTGCAAAATACAAAAAATGACTGCTAGGACGAAAGGGATATTTATTGGCAGAAAAGTTACGCCTTAAAGGACTGCCAGACCACAAGATAACGGGAAAACTAACTAATTCTGCCAGCTTTTCCCTTCTTTTTTTCAGTCCAATAGCAAGTTTGTTATCGTCTTTTACAGGGAGCAAAACCATTCCTTCAAACCAATAAACATAATTATTAATTATTAACTATTAATTTAAAAATTATGCAACCCAAATACTGGTCGATAGATAGCTTACCAGGAATAATGCGATCGCAAGTCGAATTATTAGAACAAAATCAGATAACCGACACCAAACAACTATTGCAACAAACTCGAACTACAGATGAAAAGAGAGCTTTAGCCAGCCGATTGCAGTTGCAGCAAAAATACGTTGATAAATGGACTGCTCTGGCAGATCTCGCCCGCATACCAACTGTAGGGGATAAATACTGCGGACTTTTATTACACGCAGGAATAATATCAGTTGCCCAACTCAGTCTGACTCCTTTTCATTCCTTGCATCGACAAATAGTTCGCTTGCAAGTAGCAACCCTACAGAGAAGAGATCTATCTCCATCCATAGACCAAGTTAAACAGTGGGTAGAATCAGCAAAAATTTTAAGCCAAACTACCCAAAAGTTTTAAACCACAAAAACTATTGCTTGAATATTTTTTTAAAAACTGCGAGAAGAATTTTCAACGCGACGACCACTACCACCGCCACCGCGATTATTTTCGCGAGGTCTAGCTTTATTGACTCTTATCTCTCTTCCCATCCATTCTGCACCATCCAAGCTTTCAATTGCTGCGGATTCTTCCGCTTCACTGCTCATTTCGACAAAACCAAACCCTCTGGGACGACCTGTTTCGCGATCGCTGGGTAGAGAAACTCTAGATACAGTACCGTATTCTTCAAAAACAGTCGTAAGATCTTCTTTAGTAACCTCGTAAGATAAATTACCGACGTAGATTGACATTGTTTGTCTCCTGATTAACAAATATTGTTCTGAGATAAATATTTCGGCAGAAAGCTTGTCAATCTATTGCGTAGCCTACAGGTTAGGACAAATTGAAACAGACAGGTTCGCCGAATTAAAATATCTATTTTTTAGTAGGTTAACACAGCTAGATTGAAAGGATTCATAGAAAGATTAAAAATAATGTTAAAAAATACCAAAATGTATTGAAGTTAATATTTTCTCTGTTTAATAGTTATACTTTTTGTTTTCAGAATAAAGATAAATAAATAATAATAAATTGATATTATTGGACGTGATGTATGATACCAAATGGAGTTAAACATAACGAGTTAAGACAGCTAGTCAGATCGCAACTAGAATTACTTTTAGAAAGTGGCAATTTAGAAGGGGCAAAGTCTTTACTAATTCCCGTACAACCAGTAGATATAGCCGAAGCTATCGAAGGCTTGCCAGAATCAAATCAGTTAATTGCCTTTCGTCTGCTCTCTAAGGGAGAAGCGATTGAAGTTTATGAGTATCTAAATACCGATGTCCAACAATCATTAATTCAAGAATTTAAACGCCAAGAAGTGTTAGACATTGTTGATAAAATGTCTCCTGACGATCGCGCCAAAATGTTTGACGAACTTCCTGCTAAAGTTGTACGTCGTTTACTTTCTCAGTTAAGCCCAAAAGAACGTCAAGCTACAGCTATTTTATTGGGTTATAAAGAATCGACTGCGGGGCGAATTATGACCCCCGAATATATTTCTTTAAAAGAGAATTTAACCGTCAGTCAAACTTTAGAAAGAATTAGGAGTTTATCTAATGCTTCAGAGGTAGTTTACTATCTTTATGTTACCGATTCATCTCGTCAATTAACGGGAATTGTTTCCTTAAGAGATTTAGTAATTGCTGCCCCCGATACTACTTTGGCAGAAATCATGACGCGGGATGTGGTATTTGTTCACACCGATACAGATCGCGAAGAAGTGGCTCGTACGATTCAACGCTACGATATTGTTGCCATTCCCGTAGTAGATAGCGAAGAGAGATTGGTAGGAGTAGTAACGGTAGATGACGTGATCGATATTATCGAACAAGAAGCCACAGAAGATATTTATGCTTTGGGTGGAGTGCAAGCTGATGGGGATAGTTATTTTCAAACCAATTTATTAACCGTCGCTCGTCGTCGGGTAGTTTGGTTATTTGTCTTGTTGTTAACTAACACGGTGACTGGGGCAATTATTCGTTCTCAAGAATCATTGTTACAAGAAGTAGTAATTTTAGCGGCATTTATTCCTCTGCTCACTGGTACGGGAGGTAATGTAGGAGCGCAATCTTCTACAGTAGTAATTCGGGGTTTAAATACCGAAGAGATTCAAAATATGGGAGCGGGGAAGGTAGTTTTTCGTGAAGCTGCTGCGGGCATCTTACTCGGATTAATTCTTGGCATTATGGCAACAGTTTGGGCTTATTTTCTTCAAGGCAGCATTAGAGTAGCTATTTCCGTAGGAATAAGTTTAGTGGCGATCGCACTACTAGCTTCTGTGGCTGGTTCGGCTTTACCCTTTTTATTCCGCTCTTTAAGCCTCGATCCCGCCCTAATGTCTGCCCCATTTATTACCACGGCGGTAGATGTTTTAGGCGTTTTAATCTATTTCAACATTGCCCGCTCTATCTTAGGTTTATAGTCATTTCAGTTAAGTTTGAGACAAGACATTCTTTCTCTGACAAGTCTTTAAAAAATAAAGTGTTTCATTTTTATCTGAAATGACTATATAAATTAGAACCTCCTGGATTAAATTCTTTGGCTACTTTTCTTACAAACAGTGATTAAAGACTAAAGACTATTCCCTTGGAGCAATTCTATGTAGATCGAGTTAAACTTCTACGGGATAGGCATAGTAAGCAATACCTTCATAGTTATAGTTAGGCAGATCGTTTTCTACTATTTCTCTTTCCGCTTCTGAAGGAGTATAAAAGTGAGCGTCTAACTGAGAATTATAAAAACGGTGTACGGGAATTGTTCCTTCTATCTGAGAAGTATAGGCAGCAAAAACTTCTCCTTCATACTCATAGTTGGTTAGGTTTTCAGCAATAAAATTACGTTCGACTTCATTAATTGTGTAAATATGTATTCCCGTGTCTTGATTGCGAAAACGATGAACTACATTCGCACCATTCATTCCCGTTAGAGGGTCTTCTACTTGGTAAGCAACTCCTTCTAGGTTGTAGTTAGGAAGATTTTCAACAATATTATCTTTTTCAACTTCCGAGGAGGTATAAAAATGAATTCCCGTTTCTTCGTCGAAAAAGCGATAAACATCTTGTCTGCCATCGTCAAGATCGCCAGTATTTCCAGTAGAGTCACCACCGCCATCTACGGATTGTAAAAATTGAATAGATTCTTCTGTGGGAACTAAAACAAGTCTTTCCAACAACTCATCATCGCTAGTTGCCAGGGTTTCGATTACCCCTTCTAAAGGAACTACTTCAATAGTTGTATTAGCAGCCAAGTCTGGACGTTCTTCTTCAAATCGAGCTACTAATTCTTCTAATTGCTCTAGATCGAAGAAAAAAGGAATAACTTGTTCGCCGTCTCTTTCAATTGTCAGAAAGCCATCGTCTTCACCACCTTTGGCTGCAAATAAAGGAACTCCTCCTTCATAGGGTTCTTGGTTGGCATCGCCAATAACTGTGGCGGAATCTACAGCTTCCTCTTCAGGAACATAAGCAAAATTTAAAGAATTTTCTTCATTTAACTGATAGATTTCCGCTAAAGAAACAGGAATTACATTAACTTGGCTGGCTAGTTCGGGATTTTCAGTTTCTAGTCGAGTAATAAATTGATTGGCATCTTCTTGACTAATAAAAACCCCCGCCACCCTATTTCCATCATCCCCCGTAGCCACTAAAGGCGCGCCTTCAGCATCGGCAATTGTAAACACAGGGATAGGGTTAAGTTTGGATACTACTAATTCTGTATTGATTTCGGGAGAGTCTTCTGGTGGAGGAGTCTCTGGAGGAGTATCTTCTGGATCGAAAACTGGTACGGAATCTGGTTCGTTAACGGGAGGATTTTCTAGTTCGGGATTAAAAGAGTCGGGGTCGAAATCATTGATAACTTCTTGGTTATTAACGACATCTCTAAACCGATCTCTAAAATCGCTGAATACATCTGTAAAATCCATGAAAGTAATATTTATTCGGCATAATACAACTCAGTTCATTCTAAGCTATTTATACTATGCCGTACTACTAAATTTGAGAGCGAATAAATGCCGTAAAAGCCTCGATTAACTTGGGATTGCGCCATCCTCTATTAGTTTCTTCCATAATAATTTTTAATGCTTCGGAAGGACTATAAGCTTTTTTATGGGGACGATCGCTTGTCAAAGCATCATAAATATCGATAATTTGAAATATTTGAGCTAAATAAGGAATTTTATCACCAGATAAACCATCGGGATATCCCGTACCGTCCCAGCGTTCGTGATGGTTGCGAATAATTGGTAATACTCCACCGCGATTGCGTAGGGGTTGACAAATTTCTTCCCCAATCAGTACGTGCTGTCTGATTAGATCTTTTTCTTCGGGAGTCAATTCTCCTTCCTTGAGCATTACTGCATCGGGAATTGCGATCGTACCAATGTCGTGAAGATGGGCAGCAAAAGTCAAATCGTCCGTTTCTTGGGGAGTCAAATTGAGATATCGAGCGAAGGACTTAACTAAGGAGGCTACGCGAAGATTGCCACCATTTTTGACCGAACGACTATCTACTGCTTTGGCGATATTAAATAATAGTTGTTCGGCTCGATCGAAACCATCATTCATCCGCCTGCGATCGAGGAGAGATTTAACTCTAGTAGATAATTCTATACGATTTAGAGGTTTGACTAAAATATCGTCTCCTCCAGATTCCATGACTTTGAGACGATATTCTCGATTATCTGTCAAGGTCGTCAAGACAATAGGAATATTAGAAGTACGGTAATCTTGTTTTAGTTGACGACATAATATAAAACTATCTATATCGCGCACCATCGCATCAAGAATAATCAAATCTGGCTGTTGCTCGATGATGCGATCAAATATTGCCGAGCGATTTTCTACTTCTAATACTTCGTAACCATCTAGTGACAAAAGATCCACTGCGGTCATCCGACTTAAAGGGTTATCGTCAACGATCGAAATTTTAGCGGTTGTAAGACTGGAATTGTTGTCCATTCTAAAACTCCCGATAGTCGCTAAAGGATACTCGTCAACTTCTTTCATTATTTTTGTTTGCGATTGAAGATTTTTAATAAAATAGCCGAAAAGCTATCATATCTAATTTTTGGATTTTCAACTAACTTTGAAGATCCTCACAAGATATATTAGCTGTCGATCCCAGCCTAGCTCGGATTATTAATTGGAATGGCAAATTGATATAAATTTTTTAAATTGCCACAGATAATATTATGAATGTTAATTTTTTCTTTGAGATCGGGCATAATACGGAGTTTGGGAGTTAATTTTACCGCTTACATCGGGTTGGGAAACTTCACCTAAATAAATATACGGCAATAGGGGGGCTAAATATTTGACCCCAACCAACGTTTGCGCCACTGAGATGTAGATTCCCAATGACTTTTTTGTTGTTCTTGCTGTCGTAGGCGAACTATTTCTGCTGCCGAGGAGGATAAATGGCGATCGCGATAGGGGATTGCTGCCTTGGTCTTTAGATGTTCTAACTCCTTTTGGGGGAGGCTTGGTAAACTTTTATACTCGAAACCAGCCAAAGTACCAGGAGACTTGCGACCGACTCCCGTAATAGAACTAATTTTTAAGTTGGCGGATAGTAAAGCACTACGCACTGCAGCCGAACAGGAATAAGTTGCTAATTTTCCTTTTGACTTCAGACAGTTTGCTACTAGCGCAATAAATTCGATTGTCCACAGTTGGGGACATTTAGGGGGTGAAAAAGGGTCGAGAAAAATGGCATCGGCTTGCCAATTCCTTTTTACTACCGATTGAATTGTCTGTCTGGCATCACCTAATAATAATTCTGCTTGTAAAAATTCTGTGCGAACTAAAGATTTTTTACTTAATTGGGCTAACCAGTAAGGTACGGGTGGTTTCCAGCAATCCAAAAGATTTTGAGCGATCGCGCTTCGGGGAACATCCGCCGTAATTTCTAAAGCAATTAATTCCACTTGGCATTGAGGATTGACCGACCAGATAGCATCCAAGGCTGCGGCACTGTTATAGCCCAAGCCATAACACACGTCTAGCAAATGAATTTTAGATTTTTCTGCTGCTAGCTGTTTAATTTGACAAGGTTCAATATATCTAACTTCTGCTTCTTGTTTTGCTCCAAAAGACGAATGAAAAGCTTCTTGAAACTCCTCAGAATAAAAAGTGTAAGAACCATCTCCTGTTTCTTGGCGGGTAAATTGACTATTCTTCATCCTTTTTGAAAAGTAGTGTCTTTTAAAGCAATAATTAACCATTAACTATTAACTATTAACAGTATGGTCTTTCTCGCTCAACTTCAATCTCCTGGTCCAATAATCTTTCAAATTGGTTCTTTTGCCTTGCGTTGGTATGGCTTGCTCATTGCTTCGGCGGTTTTAATCGGTTTAACTCTCTCCCAGTATTTAGCCCAGCGTCGTGGTGTCAACCCAGATTTATTAGGCGATTTGGCGATTTGGCTGGTGTTATTTGCCATTCCTAGTGCCAGAATTTATTATGTGTTGTTTGAGTGGCAGGAATATTCCCAGCGTCCAGAAGATATTATCGCCATCTGGAAAGGAGGTATTGCCATTCACGGGGCAATTATAGGGGGGACTTTAGGCACGATTATTTTTGCTCGTCTCAAGGGCGTTTCTGTTTGGCAGTTGCTAGATCTGGTCGCACCTTCGGTAATTTTAGGTCAAGCGATCGGTAGATGGGGTAATTTCTTTAATTCCGAAGCTTTTGGTAGACCGACGGATTTACCCTGGAAACTTTATATCGCTCCCGCTTATCGTCCCCTTGAGTTTTTAAATGATGAATATTTTCATCCTACTTTTCTCTACGAATCTCTCTGGAATTTAGGTATATTTATTATCTTGCTTTCGCTCTTTTTCTGGGGTCTGAAAAAACGTAATTCTCTTAAGGTGGGAACATTGCCTGGAATATATCTCATTGGCTACAGTTTGGGTCGAGTTTGGATCGAAGGCTTGCGTACTGACAGCTTGATGTTAGGACCGCTGCGTGTCGCTCAAGTAATTAGCTTAAGTGCGATCGCTCTAGGTGCATTAATCTTAGGCTGGCTGTATGTGGTCAAACGTCCCTTACCCGATGTTGTCCCCCCCCAACAACAATCGAAAATTAATAGTAAATAATAAAATCATGACTAGCTCTTTTTCTCTTCAACCTGCGGTTTATATTATTGGTGCTGGACCAGGAGATCCCGAACTATTAACTCTCAAAGCTTATAAAGTTATTACTCAAGCAGATGTCATTCTTTATGCCAATTCTCTCGTACCCACGCAAATCTTACAAGACGTGCGAGAAGATGCTGAATTAGTGCCGACGGGAAATAAAACCCTCGAAGATATTATCCCCTTAGCCATCGCTAGAGTCAGGGAAGGTAAATCTGTAGTGCGCCTTCATTCGGGAGATCTGACTCTGTACAGTGCGATTGGGGAACAAATACAAGCTTTTAAAGATGCTGATGTTCCTTTTGAACTGATTCCTGGAATAAGTGCTTTTCAAGCTGCTGCTGCCAAAATCAACACGGAATTAACTATCCCCGAATTAGTCCAGACAATTATTCTAACCAGAGTTAGCGGCGAGGCTTCTGCTGTCCCCGATGCCGAAGAATTATCATCTCTCGCTGCCCACAAAGCTAGTTTATGCTTGTATTTAGCTGCTCGTCACAGTTCAAAGGCTCAAAATAAACTTTTACAACATTACGCCCCAGATACCCCCGTAGCAGTCTGCTATCGTGTCGGTTGGCAAGACGAACGGATTTGGATCGTACCTTTAATCGAGATGGCAGCAGTAACTAAAGCCAACAACCTCATTCGCACGACTTTATATTTAATTAGTCCCGCACTACAATCGGCTGTAACCACGCGCTCGCGACTGTATCATCCCGAACATTCTCATCTATTTAGACCTAAATCTCAAACCGCAATTGGAACTGTTAGAAATAAGTCATCAAAATAAAATATCATCCGCCATTTTCATTATTTTCATTTCTAATTTGGCGGACGTATTCTCTAATCTCAGTGGTGTTTTTTGCCGTTACAATTCCCGCAGTTAAAGCTTCTAAACCCACGCGAATAAATAGTAAATAAACCGTGGCGGCAAGGGGTGTAATTATTACGGTAAATAAACCAGAGACAAAGTTTTCTTGAAACATCACAGTCAATCCAGCTATCATCCCTACCATTAATGCTAAAAGTACTCCTAGTATGGATAAACCATAAATTAAACCAACTATACGTGGTGTAATAAAATTAGAAAAAGAAAAATCAAATAGGGAAGCTAAAAAACCTTTATTAGTAGTCATAGTCTGAATTTATACCTATAAACCATAAAAATATGATTGTCGTTTATTAGGTTATACCTCAGAAAACTAAAGATAGTATCTTCTAAAAAGTAAAAATTAATTGACACTATCCTAATTATTGAAGAAAGTGTAAGAAACATTTCTATCTCGATACAATGCGATCGAGCGACAATTGCCAACGACAAAGAGTATTGTCCGTCACTAGCTTAGGATATAGTTGTTGGGTAGTATTGTGAAGAAATGACAAAATATTGGGAGATAGCTTTGGATAACAATCAAGCTCAAAAAATAGCAGATGCCCTAAAAGTAGCTCGTTCTGTAGCCTGGGGTGCTGCGGATATTCTTAGCTCTTTTTATCATCAAGACACTTCAGATTTAGATATAAAAGATAAAAAAGATGGCCCTGTTACCGAAGCGGATATGGCAGCCAATCACTATATTTTGGATCGCTTGCGTGGAGAATTGGGTACGGAAGAGTTTGGTTATTTATCTGAAGAAACTTTTGACGTTAAAAAAGCCGAGCCAGTAGACCACGACTGGGTTTGGATTATCGATCCTCTAGATGGAACTAGAGATTTTATTGATAAAACTGGAGAATATGGGATGCACATTGCCTTGGCTTATCAAGGTCGTCCTGTAATTGGCATTGTGGCTATTCCTGAAGCCCAAAAAGTCTATTTTGCTTCCAAAGATAATGGTACTTTTGTAGAAACTAAAGACGGTACGGTAACTCCAATAAAAGTTAGCGATCGCAACAAGATTGAAGACCTTTATTTAATTGTCAGTCGCTCTCACCGCGACGATCGTTTTCAAAAGTTAATCGATACTATGCCTTTTGCTGGTAAAAAATATATGGGTGGCGTTGGAGGTAAGATTTCTACTCTCCTCGAACAAGAATCTGATGTTTATATTTCTCTTTCGGGCAAATCTGCTGCTAAAGATTGGGACTTTGCTGCACCCGAATTGATTTTAACGGAAGCAGGGGGGAAGTTTACTTATGTCAACGGCGATCCTGTCTACTACAACCAAGGAGATGTCAAACGTTGGGGTTGTATTGTGGCGACTAACGGTCATTGTCACGAAGATATCTGTAGCAAAGCAGCAGCTACCATCGAAGCGATCGATAATGCTTAAGTAGTTATTTTTTTACTTTAATTTCAAAACACCATCAGTCGAGTCTTGCGATCGCAAGACTCGGCTTTTTTCTTGATGAGAAACGAGATACTTCGAGGGACTAATACCATTTCTCTTTAATGGGACTACAGATAACTTTAGGGCTGGGGGACTGGGAGACAAGGAGACAAGGGGACTGGGAGACAAGGAGACAAGGGGACTGGGAGAAATAAGCTATCTATTTGTAGCGATAATTTGGAGAATTGGTATAAATTAGTTTTTTCTCGTTCCCTGTCCCTGGGATTTATTGCCAGAATTATTAGTATATTGTTGAGAAACTAGGGCTTTAAGTAAATATAATAAATGTCCTTCTAGCTGTTGTGATAAGCGAATGGGCAAACCATCGGGGGCAATGTTGATATCTCTTTGAGGGAAGGGAATATCTATTTGTTGTTCGCGGAAAATCTCTTCAATACGAAAACAAAGATCGCTTTTTAAGGGTGCTTGGCGACTGGGATCGGATGTCCAAACTAACAATTCAAAATTAAGAGAACTATCGCCAAATTCAGTAAAGAATACTTGGGGAGGAGGATTGCGTAACACTTCTATGTGTTCTTCAGCAGCTTGGATCAGTGCTGATTTTACTCTAGCTACATCAGAACCATAAGCAACACCAATGGGAACGTGCAGCCGAGAAACACTACGACCATGATTCCAGTTAATTACTTCTTCACTGAGTAACCGAGAATTAGGTACGATGATCGAGATGCGATCGAGAGTTTTCAAGACAATACTGCGAGTGCGTACTTCTTCGACGACTCCCAAATGACTGCCTATTTGAATAAAATCTCCTACTTGAACCGTACGCTCGAAGAGCAATACGATACCACTGGCAAAATTTCGCGCAATATCTTGCAAACCAAAACCAATCCCAACCCCCAAAGCACTACCAATTAAGGCGATCGAACTGAGATTTAAGCCATAAGCTTGAAGCACAATTATTGTAGTCAGAGCAATTAAGCCATATTTGGTAACTGTAGAGATAATTTCTTGCGAACCTCTAGTCATTCTGGTGGCTTGTAAAATTCTCGTCCGTAGGAGGTTGGCAATATAATTGCTACCAATAATCGAACCAATCAGCAAACCAACAAAAACTAATAATTCGATAATCGAAAAATCATCCCCGCCAAATTTTAAAACGGACTTATTGAAGGTAAGTAATATTGCGCTATAGAGTACGTACAACCATTGCCTAGTCCAAGGAAATAGGCGCAGGATAATGAAAATTGTGGCGATCCAAAGGGCAAATTGAGCAAAGCCTAATTTTAGACGAAAAAGAGTAGTTAAATTAGAAGGCTGAGAGCTAGTATTACTAGGCAAACCAGGAATAACTCTTTGAATTGCTCGTCTGAAAGGATAGGTTTGAAGTTGCTCTAATAGTCTCGTTCCAAAAATGGCTAATACTATTAAGCCCGCTGTAATCAGTCCTTGACGTTGAAGATATGCCGAACTTCTTTCTCTTTTGCCTCTAACAATCGCTTGCTCTATTTCTTGTTGAAAATCAACCGCCGTTTCCCGATTAGATTTTTTACCAACAGTATCTTCTTTAGTAACAGTAAATAGATAGCGTCGATCTTCTGTTTCGATAGACTCGGATAATTCTCCCAAATCTTCGCGACGAGGTTTAGTGTATTCTGTATATAATACAGGGAGGCGTTCTTTTTCTCGGATAGTCACCTGAGAATAATTGCTACTGTTAATCGCGTTCAACAATTCTTCACGAATTAATTCGGCTCTTTCTCCTGCTGTATTGCCACCGACTTTGCCTACAGAAAATAGATCGTAGCCATCAATAACTACAGGAGCTTTGGGGATGTTGGGGTCTGTATAAATATTTAACTCTTCAAACTTAACGTCATAAGTAAAAGGATTAAAATCTGATTGCGTCCACCCAGGATTAGTGTTGACAATTAAAATTGTGACGGCAGTAATTATTGTTAGTGCTAATCGAGCCAGTTTTTTCCACCACATTGATAAAAATATAATTAATCTGCTAACTTTTGTCTTTGTCTTCATAATGTACTCTAGTCCCAGCCCACTGTAGCTTTTCTCTCAAGGTTTCGTAGAAAGAATAACTTTTACGTAAAATGATAAAGTGTGCTTGGCAATTTGCCATTTTGATCGATACAGTTTGACCAGGCCAAATAGTTGTTCCTAACGCTCCATCCGTCCAGAGTTTGGTGTTTACTTCATAATCGCGCAAGGGACGGACTCTGACAACGCTACCAGGAGGCAAAACTAAAGGACGACCAGAGAGACTTAGAGGGCAGATTGGCGTAACTGCGATCGCCCACATTCCAGGATGTAAAATAGGCCCATTAGCCGAAACAGTATAACCTGTAGAACCTGTAGGAGTAGAAACAATCAAACCATCTCCACTATATTGATCGATTATTTGTCCGTCTGCTTCTAACTCTAAAATAGAAGTAGGCATTCTATCTATACTGGCAGGTTTGATGCACATCTCGTTCAGACAATAATAATTATCTCCTACGGGTTTTAATTTTCCTGCTTCATCTTCGTAGAGTTGAGCTTGTAGCATCATGCGCTTTTGGACTGCATAGCGATCGCTACTCAAACGCTCCCAAATTGCTGGAGTATTCTTGAATAATTCAAAAGGTTCGGTCAAAAAACCCAAATGTCCCCCAACATTTACTGCCAAGATGGGTATTCCCTGAGGAGCTAAATTTCTCGATGCAGCTAAAATTGTGCCATCTCCTCCTAGAATTACGGCTAAGTCTATTTTGGTAGAGGAAGCGAGAAAAACGGGGTAGGGATTATCCTTTATGCCACTAGGTCCCATTAAAACATGACAGTTAATCCCTTCCAATTCTTGGGCGCATTTTTCAGCCCATTGTTTGCTAGTGTTATCTCCTGCTTTGTAGGCAATAATTGCGCGTTTTAATTCCACTATGTTTTTTAAAATACATAATATATGATTCTTTTTTATGCTACAAAAACATTGCAGTATCTTCTGTTAAAAAAATATAGTTTTTTGTAATTCAATATGAATATTTTCCCTAGACTCTTATCATTTTTTCAAATATAAGTTAGAATGCGCCCAACGACTTCGCGCTTAAATGGAGATAATTAATATGTCTGCTCTACGTCAACCTAATTTTGAAACTCAAGACTACTCTCCTAAACCTCAATTTAAGGCTAGAAAAAAAAGCGATCGCTCCTCAAATTTATCGCCACAAAAAAAAGTTAGAAAAGTAGTTAAAAGCCGTACTTTTCCTCAGCAAAGCAATCTACCAGCAAATTTAAAATTGCTTTCTTTATTACAAAAATGTTCTTTCGGTTTGGCTTTGGTTTCCATGACGGCAAGTGTTGGTTTCTATGGTGCTACGGTGCAGATTCCCCAATTATGGAGTCAAGAATATCGCAATTTAGAAAATCTACAACGCCAAGAAAGAGAGTTAATTGCGATTAATGAAAAAATTAAATATCAAATTGCTCGCGAGGCTAGCGAAGATAACCGTCTATCTATTTCCAAGCCAGAGTCGGCAGTGTTTATTTCTCCTGCAAAAGTAAATCTCAAAAGCGAATCGCAATTACCTCAAGAAGATGAAATTTTAGCAAATATTAAATACCATAATTTGGGATATTAATTAACCATTTATTATTTATCACTTATCATTTGTGAGGGCGATTTATGTTCGATAAATAATTATGACCAAATCTAGATTTAAACTTGACTGGCGAGCGAAGAATAGCAAATCTCAAGTAACTCCGAATAAAGCTCAGAATCGAAAATCTAGCTTAAAAAATAAATTTACTAATAAACAAAATTGGCAAAATCGCAGCGGTTTATTAATACGTTTATTTTTAGTTTGGGGATTTTTGGTCATAGGAACGGGGGGATTGGCTGCAAAATTGTACTATTTGCAAATAGTAGACCCAGTAATTGTTTATCCACAAGCTCCTCAAGGAAAAAGACTAACTCAAATAGCTCTAGATCAACAAACTACTAAGCTAAATTTTTATATTCCTCGCCGTCAGATAGTCGATCGCGATCGCAATGTTTTGGCTACAGATCGCATTACCTATACTCTCTACGTTCACCCTTTTCTATTTAAAAGAAATTCTCAGCCAGTACCAGCAACAGAGATCGCCGAACAACTGGCAACTATTTTAGGCAATAAAACCTCCGAACAATTGTTAGCAATTTTTCAGCAACAAGATTGGGGGATTCGTTTGGCGGGAGATTTACCAGAGTCGGTTAAAGAAAAAATTGTCGCCATGCAGATTGATGGTTTAGATCTCAAACAAAACTACAATCGTTTTTATCCCCATCGGGAAATGGCTGCGGAAGTAACGGGTTATGTCAATCTCGATAGCAGTCGCACTCCTCAAGCAGGGGTAGAATATACTCAAAATAGACTGTTAGAGCGAGAGCCAATTAGCTGGAAAATGAAACGCAGCTTTAGCAACAACCAAGCGGTATTTCATCCAGGAGATTTAGAGCGATCGCAACAGCTGTTTAATTTTGACGATCTGCGCTTGCAACTAACGATCGATCTGCGCTTGCAGCAAATTGCTCGTAACGCTCTTAACGAGCAGATGAAGGCTTATCAAGCCAAACGGGGTACGGTAATCGTCATGGATGTTAGGGATGGTGCGATCGCAGCTTTGGTTTCCGAGCCTACATACGATCCGAATACCTATTATAAATACAAAGATTTTAGCGTTTTTAAAAATTGGGCGGTTACCGATCTCTATGAACCTGGATCGACTTTTAAACCGATTAATATTGCTTTAGCTTTAGATGCGGGAGCAATTTCTCCTCACGATACTTTTAACGATACGGGAGAAATAGAAATCAAAGATGCGGTGGTACGCAACCATGACTTTCAGAAAAAAGGAGCTAGGGGCGAATTAACCCTGCCCCAGATTCTGCAATATTCTAGTAATGTGGGCATGATTAAGGTGATGCGTCGCATCGAACCTCTAGACTATTATCGAGATCTACAAAAACTCGGCATCGAAGATCCCTTAGATTTTGATATTCCTGGATACACAACAGGCAGACTCAAAAATGAAGTAGAATTCACCGTTAGAGCGATCGAACCCGCCACTACTGCCTTCGGTCAAGGATTTTCTCTAACTCCCCTAAAATTAATCCAAATTCATGCAGCTTTAGCCAATGGGGGAAAACTAATTACCCCTCACGTAGTTAAAGGTTTATCAGACTATAAAGGCTATCTGCACTATTCCTTACCACCCCACAGCAAACAAGTCTTTTCTCCCGAAACCGCTAAAACAGTACTAGAAATGATGGAAACTGTAGTGGAAGAAGGTAGTGGCTATGCAGCAAAGATTCCTGGGTATCGCATTGCGGGGAAAACAGGTACGTCGCAAAAAGCGATCGATCGTGGTGGTTATGATGAAAACGCCAAAATAACTAGTTTTGTGGCTGTATTTCCCGTAGAAGCACCTCGATACGCTGTATTAGCCGTAGTAGATGAGCCTGAAGGGGAATATACTTATGGTTCTACCGTAGCTGCACCCATTGTCGGATCGGTAATTCAAGGAATAATTAACATAGAAGGAATTCCTCCCAGCAAATCTCCAACATCCAGGTAAAGGATAGGTAGTAGTTAGTAGTTAGTAGTTAGTAGTTAGTAGTACCCCTATTAAGGTTAACCTTTGTACTATCTAGAACTTATCGGGGATTTAGAATGCGATCGCGATCGATGGCATCCTAAAAGAAATACAGCGTTTTTCAGTTTACTGAGGTACATCTAACTTCTGCCTCCTGCCCCCTGCCTCCTGCCTTAAAACGATCTATTCTGTACCTGACTTAGATGAAAACTGCTGTAAGATAATTGCAGACCTCTGATGTAACAGCTACAGCTACCTCGACCTTAACGGAGAACTCAATGAGATTAAATAGTATCGACATAAAAAGTAATTCCATCATTGCCTTCGGCAATAAAGATTTCATCTGCCAAATATTCTATCCTTTGAGTTTCCGAAGTAGTGTAGAAATGAACATCTAATTCCGTATTATAAAAACGATATAAAGGTTCTGTATTTTCTACCCTTTCATTGTAACCATAAAAAGCTATACCTTCAAAATTATAATTATCAAGTTCCATCACTGCTTCTTTTTCTATTTCTGAAGGAGTATACAGATGTTGACCAGTAACGCGATTAAAGAAGCGATAAATAGGATCTCCCGATGCTTCATCTCCTCCTAGAAAAGCGACGCCTTGAGATTCATACTGAGGTAAATTACCTAAAATATAGTCCCGTTCGATAATTGAAGTAGTATAAAATTGTCCGAAGGAGTTTGTATCCTGAAAACCATATACTTCCTCACGAATTGGCAAATCTTCGGTGGTAATAGTAATTTGAAGCAGATCGTAGTCTGGCTGGGTAAAATCAGCATTAGTAAAATCTTCTTGACTCAGAATGTTACCCCCCACTCTATAACCTGGGTGAGGGACGACTATTTTGCCTTCAGTTTCTCCTGTATTGGGAGTTGCTTGTCCTAACAAAGGAGTATTGGCAGCTAATTCGTCGTTGACTTCAGCTCCCGCATCAAGAACATTTGCCCCCCTAACTGTTAAATCTAAGCCGAGAAAATTACCATTGCGATCGAATATTTTATGAGTCGTACCATTTCCATTAGCAACAAAAGCATCATTGGAAGGTAAAACCATTGAGGCATAATTAAAGTAACGATTAGAAATTTGAGAACGGTCTACTGTTATGGTGTGAGTTACTGTTTCTTGGGGGTCTAAAATTTCAGCAGTTCCTTCATCGTTACTAATTACCCCTTGGATATCTCCCCATTCCCCTAGAGAGAATTCATCTTTTAAGATTGTAGTATCTCCATCTTCTGCCAAACTTGCTAAACCAGGAGAAGCAGGACGATTGATATCGTAAGTTTCATAACTACCGTCGCTAAAACCGTACCAAATAGGAGATAGAGAAGTTCCTCGTTCTGGTGACAAGTTAGTTACAGTAATAGTTAGCTCGACTAAATCTGGATTGCTGACTTCTCCACTACCATCATGTACGGTTAGTTTGGCAATTTCATAGTCAGAATTTGTCAGATTTTCCGAACCAGGATAAAGTTCCTCCAATCTACCTCCAGCAAGATATCCTGGGTGAAGATCTACTACTCCCCCTTCAGGTACGCCAGTATTAGGTTGCTCTTGTCCCCCAAAAGCAGTGCTTTCTCCATCTTCATTATTTCCTTCTGTTCCTGCATCCCACAATCGATTGCCATAAATAATATATTCTCTAGGAATAAGATTTCCATTAACATCGAATAAATCGATCGCCCTAGAGTTTTCATTGGCAATAAAAGCATCGTTAGAAGGAATTAACATCGAAGCATAGGAAAGATACTGTTGATTGGCATCGTCTGAATCTATTTCTATACTAATTTCTGCCTTTTCTCCAGGATCGATGAGGTTTTCCGTTCCTTCTCCTCCAACAATAAGACGATCCAAATCATTTCGATAGTTGAATTCTTGGCTCAAAATATCTGTATTTCCATCTTCTGCCAATCTTTCTAAACCCAGAGAGGCAGGGCGATAGCGATCGAATAAGTCGAATCTACCATCGTGTATGCCGATCCAAGTAGGTGTAAGAAAAGTTCCTGCTTCGGTGGATAGGTTTTCGATGGAAATATATACAGTTTCTGGCATTGGTTTTGCTTCAATCTAATTCAGCCATCTTATAATTCCCAAAAACTTTGTATCAATAGCTATTGTCAATAATTAGTCATAAGCACCACTAAGCAAAAATCCCAATAAACGTCTCAAACGAATCATTCAGTATTTTGATCGAGGGGGAACTGTTGGAGTAGAAAACAATATTTTGGCTGGGTTAAATACTTCTGGGAATTTCGATTTGGCTTCTTTGAATAATGCTAGTGTAGGGCGATCGACAATTCCCAATAAGACAATTAATATAAACCAAACGGTGGTTACGCCCGATGCTGATAGTTTTGGTCTTAATGCCGATCATCGGAATCAAGATTTAGTTGAAAGAATGAGAAGAGGGATTTAGCCTTCATTAGTTGAGAGGTTGAGACGGAGGTATAACGCCAAAATAATTTTCATCCATGGCGAATTCTAACGTGATTTTCGCGCCCTCTTTAATTTCAAATTCTGCTTTAGATGATTTAAGTACATCTTGAAATATCTCTGGATAGATTTCTTTCATATATTTATGAAAGCTTGGATTGCGCTTTAATAAACGATTGATGCGATTGCGGAAATTAATTACTTCAGCTTTCCAATGCCTATAATTTCGCTCCTTTTCCGATTCCCAATAACTAAGCTTGAGGAGATGAGCGATCAATTGTTCGAGATAACTTTCAAGCGATCGCTTTTCTGATTTCCCCATATCATCGATTTCGTCCAGCAAATTATCCCAATCCATATTTTCAAAATCACGGGTTAAAATCGCTTTTTTGGTTTCTTCAACCCACAGGTTAAAATCGCGATCGTGTAATTCTTTGATTGACATTCTTAGTTTTATTGCAAAAGCTCGGAATTATCTTTAATAACTGTGTAGAACTTGTTAAGGAATTTAGCTAGGTGAATTTATTCAATTCTATAAAGATTATGGTACAACAATTTGATGCGATCGCCTTTGAAACAAAGCGCGACGAGATTTACGAGCAAACCCATAGCCCACAGTTACATTATCTAAACAGAAATAATCAATATATTTAGGTATTGCAGGGATGGTTTAGAGTTGCTAAGATTTTAGCTTATCGCTCAAATAGTTCGATTTGTTTCCAATTATCCGAACCTTGAAGAGATAAATTTTTAATGGCTACCCGTTCTTTTGTTTCCAAAGCGATCGCACTGTAAGTAATTCCCGTTCCGCCCTCGCCAATAACTTGAAGAATCTTATATTTTTGGTTGAGAATGTCTCCAGTTTGGTGCCCTCGGTTCATGGGAAAATAGTATTTTTATGTTTTATTATTCAAACATAATTGAAATACTTGCACTTTTATAATTCTTTACTAATTCTTTAAAAGAATATTAATTAAGGAATAAGTAATGAGCTAATTATTTTAACTGCTGTAGCTCTAGGAATAAAAATATAATTATAAATAGTACCAACTTCTAAGAAAGCAAGATATAAAGAGAAAGATTTCATCTATTTACAAAATTTTGAAATTATCTCCCCCTAACTTTTCGCTCTATCCATTATCCTCAAATTTAGAATAGTAATCTCACTTTGAGTAAGGAAAGTCATTACTTTACCCACTACCGTAGGGGCGGTTCGGACGCGAAGCTAATCCTTTAGGGCGAACCGCCCCTACCTACTACCCACTACCCATTCAACATATGCCTCCAGACGATAACACTTGGCTGAATCTAGAATTTTATGTCAGATCTGACCATCCAGAATTACTTAATGGTTTAGATCTCTGGCTAGAGTTGGGTTTGGTTAATCCAAGGCAGGTGATGCAATTTTGTCGTCAGAATTTGAGTTGCCCTTTACCCGAAATAGAAGTAGTAAGGAAGATTCAAACCACAGAATTAACAGAAAACACAGCCAAATCAAAAGAATTAGTAGTTGCATCTAAGCCCAGTTTAATTAATCGTATTTGGCAAGGGTTTTTAGATGAATTAAGTATTCGTTGGTTGCTATTTTTGGGCATATTTTTAGTCGTTATTTCTTCAGGAGTTTTGGCAGCCAGTCAGTGGGATAATTTTCCTCATTTCGCTCAATATTTAATTTTATTAGTCTATACTTTAGGGTTTTGGGGGATTGGTTTTTGGTCGAGTCAGCAAGATAATTTAAAATTAACTTCCCAAACTTTAAGTGCGATCGCGATGTTATTAGTACCGATTAATTGTTGGGCGATCGGTCATTTTGGTTTGGGTAATTCTATTTGGGAATGGATTACTTTAATAGTTGCTTTGGCTGCCTTGGGCATGATTTTACTGTGTCAGCCTCAACTAAGTAAGAAATATAATAATAAATTTTTTCTGCCTTTATTTATCGGTTTGAGTGGGTTAAACCTTATTTGGCAGTTCGTTCCTTTTCCCGTAGTTATTCTTTATGGCAGTATTCTAACTATCAGTTCGATACATTATTTCTTTTTATTACCCAAACAAAAATATCCTTTTTTTAGTTTATTATTTTTATTATCGGCTTGGTCTTTATTATTAGTTAGAACTTTATTAAGTCCAGAAAGTCATTTAACCAATTTAGCGATCGCCATCTTTGGTTGGATTTTAGCCACCATATATTTAACCAAAGAAAAACAAGTAGTAGACTTCTTAGAGAAGTCAGGGCAAAGCAATCAAGCTAAACCAGAAAACGAGGGACAAAACACTATTACAGCAGATCTAGTAGCTAATGCTAATAATAGTGAAATCTCTCAGTCGGAAACCGAAAGATTGACGGATTCTTTTATTAGTAAAGTTTTACAAGTAATTAGTATTCTCTTATTTATTGGTACTTGGTTTGTATCCCTGATAGGAGGAATTTTTGACGACTCCTCTTTATTTTTCTGGCAAACTGTCGCCATCAGCTGTTTGGCAATTCATTTATACAGTCAAAGATTGACAATATATTGGCGCAAGCGAGATCTGACTGCAATATTTTTGATTGGTTTGCAAACTGTATATATCGCTAAAGAATTAATTCCTCCTAATATTCGTAGTGGTGCTTTAGATTTAGCAGTAAATATTAGTAAGACGGAATATCTCCCCGAATCGGTATTTGGAGTTACCCTGTTTCCCTACCTTATTTTATTTATCTTTATTGCTTCTTGGTTATATCGTCGAGAAAAAACAGAGTTAGCAAACTATACCGAAGGGCTAACTTTTCTTTTAGGAATAGGATTAACCTATCTCAGCTTATCAAATCCTACTTGGCGATCGCTCAATTTACTATTCTCAACGGCGACTTTGGGTTATGTGGCTTATATCCGCCAGCCTCTAAGAATCTTCTCGATTTATCTAACTCATCTATTGGGTTTGGTGACAATTGTTAATGGGATTGATGTAGTATTTCCCAATCTATCTAAATCTGTTTGGGGAGGTATTTTTATTCTCTTGATGGCGGGAGAATGGTCGATCTACAGTCGTCAACGAAGAAGAGAGCAAGAAAATTATTTATCGGTTTTCAAAGAAACTAGTTGGTATGCTGGCTTATTACTAGCAGGGATTAGTTATCTTTGTTTTTCCAACCAGATCGTCGATAATTATCCCCCAAAACTATTTACTGTTGCTTCGAGTTTAATCTGGTTGGCTGCACCAGGGATGCTTACCTGGGTGGCAAAGTATACTCCTAAAATTCAACGACGACGCACTGCTACTGCCCTTAGCTGTATCGCCTTAATCGCAGCTGAGATTTTATTTTTAAGCGATCCCATTGTGAGGTTAATCGGTTTGGGTTTTGCGATCGCCCTAATGTTTGTCAATGGGTTTAATTTCCGTCGCACTTGGGTTACCGCGCTTCATTGGGGTTTTGGTTTGAGTTTAACAGTTAGTTTGGCGGATAGTTTTGTCAGGGATGAAAACTGGTTAATATTATTTGGCTTATTAATCTTGGCGTTATACAAATTCTATTTTTATTTAACAGATATTATCAATACTCCTCGGTTTGACTATATCTCCCAGCGGAATGCTTACAGCACTCTGGGAGTAGGAGTAGAAGCCAAAAACTTTAAATTAATTAGAAAATATCTTAAATCTGCCGACTATTGGGCGATCGCTTTAACTACCATTGTTACCGCTAGTCTCAGCATTATTTATCTCGATTTAGCCAGGTTTAATATTTATCCCCAATACCTCATTACCGCAGTTTTAATCGTGGGGGGAATTATTTGGCGGTATCGACAGCAGCCCAATAACTGGGCTTTGTATAATCTTGCTTGGCTAATAGAATTAATCGCAGTCGGCACTGTATCTTTATTAGGAGGTAAAGATCTTAGCTTTGCCGTTAGCAATATTCTACTGGGTTTATCGGCTTGGCTGTTACTCCAGTCAACAAGCAAAAACAATTCCTCTTGGGCAAAACTCAATCTAAATTACATCCCTCTAATCTATGCAGCCTTAGCAATTCTCTGGCGATCGCATCTATATAATAGCTATACAGGAATTATCACTCTCGGCGCAGCTTTCCTACTCATTAATACTCCCCAAAAAAAACAACCATTAAACTTAATTACCAACTACCTGGGTTGTCTCGGTATTACTTGCGGTATCTACGAATTAGTCATTTATAAAATGCAGCAGTCATCGGGGGGTAGTGTAGCTGATGGCATGACTGTTTTAGCTTTAGTGGCTGCTGCGATCGCTTTTTCCTATCGCCTGACTGCTTGGTGGTGTCGCCAACGCCATCGTCAAACCATTTTTAATCTAAAGTTAGCCAAAGTTATTTTAGTGGCACATATCCACTGGGCGATTAGCAGTATTCTTAAAATTATCGCTGCCAGTATTGCGATCGAAAGCACCACTCCTCGACTCACTCCCCTGAGTATTGCCACTAGCTTCTGTTTAGGCGGTTATGCTGTTATTCAAGGCAAAGATCGCGATCGAGAAAGCAACAATAATAATAATGACTGGTGGGTATATGTTGGCTTAGTAGAAATTGTTGCCACTCTGGTTTATAGTCGCCTAATCATTAGCAAACTCAGTTTCTTCGATCCTTGGCGAGTGATTTTTACCTGTGCTATTGCTTTGCTTATCTACCAAATACCCTGGCAAAATTTCGGCTGGCGGGAAACCCCTTGGCAACGGATGGCAGTAATTACTCCCGCCCTCATGACTTTAGTTACTGCCGAAGACATATCTTATTTAAGTTTATTGGCTACCACTATTTTTTATCTACGCATCGCCTATTCACAAAAAAACCCCCGCTGGAGTTACCTCAGCCTGGGATTTATTAATTGGGCTATTCTAAGATTAATTTGGCAATTCAATACTGAAATAATTTGGCTGGCAGCAGTTATTAGTCTGTCGCTACTATATGTAGCCCAAATCGATTCTTACTTTATTGCCCAACGCCAACAACGTCACGTCTTGCGATCGATTGCTTGCAGTATTATCTCTATTGTCGCCCTTTTCTATCAAGATCCAGGGATAATTCCTGGTGCAATTAGTTTTAGTTTAATTTTTCTTGGTTTGGGTTTGAGAATTAGAGCTTTATTGTTTTCTGGCACTATTACCTTGATTCTAACCGTCTTCTATCAACTAGCCAGTTTAATTGCTACTTTTGCTTTTCTCAAATGGGTAGTTGGTTTGTTGGCGGGAATTTTTTCCATTGTCATAGCTGCTGGATTTGAAAAGAATCGCGATCGCTTCTCAGCCAAGTTTAAAAACTACTATCAACAATTACAAGATTGGCAATAAAAACACTATTGATTAATTCCCCACAAACCAAGATAGACTAATAAATTTTATTAATAAATATGATTAACCAAAACTAAACTACCATGCCAGAAAATTCGCCTGACTAAAAAACCTAGGAATCATCTTTTCTCCTGAATCTAAAGTAGGCGAATTAGATGGTTGTCCACCCAAATTGATAAATAAATAGATACAAACCGTAAAGATTGCAGCTAGCAGCATTTTTTCCAACATCGTTAATCCCTAATTCTAATCTCACATATCAATAGTATGTCTTATTACTAGGAATTAATCTAGATGTTTGTAACTAAATCTGTATCTCTCAGCCAAAACTTTAAATTTACTTTATGAGTTGTAAATATACAATAAAACTTCTGAAATATATTAATAACGATCGCCTTTCCCCATCAGCTTAAAATTACCGCTCGATCTTCTAAATTATTGTCGAGGGAGCAATTTTTATCTAGATTCAAATAGATTTTCTCGATGGGCAAAGTTTCTTTTACGAGCTAATCTCAACTTTTGACGCAAAATCAAGGCAAAAAAGACGGTATCTTCTAGCAAATATCTTTTCCAAAGTCTACCAGGTTCGGACAATAGTCTATAGAGCCATTCTAAACCAACCGAACTCATCCAGGCAGGAGATCTCTTTAAATTTCCCGCTTCAAAATCAATGGTAGCCCCAATGGCAAAAAAGGTTTTAATTGAAGTCAAGCGAGATCTATGACGGCAAATCCATTTTTCCTGTTTTGGCGCGCCTACTCCCACAGCCAATACCGTTGCACCAGAACTATTGATTAAATCGACGATTTTTTGACATTCTGCGGGATCGTTTTCAAATCCGAAGGGAGGAGAATAACTATCTATTACTATATTTCTACCAACTTTTTGATTGATGCGATAGCGAGCTTTTTCTGCTACTCCTGATAAACCGCCCAACAAAAAGATTTTGACATCTTCATCGTAAGCATAGCGTTGGTAAAACGCAGGAAATAAATCCGAGCCTGAAACTTTCTCTTTAAGAGGATGTCCTAAAAAACGAGAAGCATACATAACCAATTGACTGTCACATACTCGATAGTCAGCTTCTTGATAAACTCGATAAAATTGACGATCCTTTTGCAACTTGACTAAGTGATCGACATTAGGTGTAAATACTACCCCACCAAACTTGAGCCTTTCTAATAGCTCTTGCATACCTATATTATCAATGGAAACATTAAGTATATTTACTCTCTTCGCTTTCATAGCTTTCTAATATCTTTATATAACAGTTAGTGGATATTGATATGGTGCTGTAATACTTCTACGTTTAAATTTTTGATTTATGCCTATAGGTATTTATGACTAATTTGGCGTAATTAAAAGGTTAACATTAAGCTACAAATAAAATCTGACTACTCAGTACTAATATGTAAGTTTTCCAGATTTGACTGAGTCTAAAACCATAATCGTGGGTAGTTATTTCCTTCTAACTTTTCTTTCAATGAGCTCTTAAATCCTGTAATCAGCCAAAATTTGGCAAAAGTTTGCAAATCATAAATTATCTGTAATATTTACTAGTGGTATCTACCTATATACATATTACAGTATGAGTTCTTAGTTTAGCTGCACAACAATGTAATTATTCAGTAAAGTTTCCTGAGTTAATAAGTCTTCTACTGTAATACGTAAGTACCTTTGAGAGTCAATCTTAAATAACAATTTCAAGCGATCGCTCCCAGGATTACCGAGAGGATCTAACCGCGCAATTGTCCTCCCTCCCTCGCTATCGTTCAACGGCTGAACCTCAGTATTACCAGTATCTACAGTTTTAGCAACCAAGCGATCCCCTTCAAAATATACTTCCCTGCTAGCAGTCTGAGAAGCCAATTCGCCAATAATTAATTCCAAGCTAGTTTGATTGGGGGTAGAAGCCCCCAAAACCAGTTCTATCGGTCGATTGGTAGGATAAGGCTGTCCTTGTTGAATAATTGGATGCCAATCGTGTCTTTGAGTCTTGCGATTCCAATATCTAATACCGTAACTATGATAGAGAAAGTCTTGTATTTCAACGCTTTGGGCTACTTGTAATGCTCCTGTGGCGATCGCATCAAAGTGTCGTTGGTTCTTTACCAAAACTTCATCAAAATACTGTTTGACCCAGTTTTGAACTGCTGGTATTTTCACCGATCCGCCTACTAGAAGTATACTATCAATATCCGTATTTTCTACACCATTTCTTCTAGCTTGTTGCAAAACTTGACTCATTAGATCGTTAAGGCGAGCGAAAAACCCTTGTTCTTGCAGAATTTTTTCAAAACTATCTCTCTCCAAAGCCAATTCGTAGGTTTCTAAAGTTTCGTCATTAAAATAAACCTCTTCTGCCGATTCATTGTCTGACAGCTTAATTTTCAGTCTTTCTGCCAAACGAGTCGTCAAACTAGATTTAGGCATTCCTTGAGTGCGAGCAAAATAATCCACCAACCAGTTATCAATATCCGCCCCTCCCAGGTTAGCCCCCGCTTTAGCAATTACCTTCGCAATATTTTTCTTTTGGGCGGAATTTTCTCCCAACATTTTCTTACCCCACTTGAGGATAAAACCGCGAGTTTGAGGGCTAGCTGCCTGAGACAAACGAACTAAAGAAAGATCGATCGTTCCCCCGCCAAAATCCACTACCAGTAGCAGTTCTCCGTCTGCCACCCCATAGCCCAAAGCAGCAGCAGTTGGCTCGTCGAGAATTTTAATTTGTTCTACCGCCAAAGACTGACACACTCCCATTAACCAGTTGCGATAGGATTCAAAACTATCGACAGGCACGGTTAAAACCAAAGAATCTAAATTTTCTGCTGTTTCTCCTTGAAGAGATGCGATCGCCTGACGTAAAAATAATTCTCCAACGCGATCGAAAGAGATAGTTTCGCCGTCTAATTCTGGTAAAAAACCTTGAATATCCGTACCAATTCCCCGTTTAAAATTGCGAAAAAAACGCGGATTATTCGCAAAATCCAATCCGCGATCGCGCACCACCTGCCCTGCTAAGATTTTAGACTGTTGGGCATCTTCTATATATACCAAACTGGGAATTAGAGGCGGTAAACCACTAATCTGTTGCGAAAGATGGGGTAATCTGACTAACTCGGCTTGTTGCGTCGCGCTATTCCAGCGAGCGATCGCTGTATTGCTAGTACCAAAATCAATTGCGTAAGAGCTAGTAGAATTACTCACCATTACCAAATATTAGATCTAAAGTTTAATTAAAAAGGTTTATTTATTGCAGATTAGTCTATCGTAATTAGGGAGCTAAAAATTAATTAGAATGGCTATGATTGGCGATCGCATTACCTGCCAACCAAGCCGTAGTCCAAGCACTCTGGAAATTGAACCCTCCAGTCACCCCATCAATATCTAATACCTCCCCTGCAAAATATAAGCCAGGACATTTTTTGCTTTCCATAGTTTTAAAGTTAATTTCTTTGAGACTGACTCCCCCACAAGTAACAAATTCCTCTTTAAATACTCCCTTCCCTTTGATTTGATATTGTCCTTGAATTATTTCTGTGACTAATTTATTTAATTCCTTGTTACTAATTTCCAACCATAGTTTATCTGGATTAATAGAGGCATATTTGACGAAACTGTGCCACAATCTTTTGGGTAATTTAACAGGACAGTAATTAACAATTTTTTTCTTAGAATGAGTTTGCTTTATTGTCTTAAACTCTTGCTTTAAAGTTTCTTGATTGTATTCTGGTAGCCAATTAATTTGTAATTCAGAACTATATTTAAGTTCGTGTAAAAATCTTGCTCCCCAAGCAGATAATTTTAAAATTGCAGGGCCACTCAGTCCCCAATGGGTAATTAATAATGCTCCATTTTGTTCTAGTTTATTTTTACCTTTGCCCAAACGAACTGTGGCATTACTAACACTAACTCCCGCTAAATCTTGTAGGCGAGGATCTTTAAGATTAAAAGTAAATAAAGAAGGTACGGCAGATTCAATTTTGTGTCCTAAATTTTTTGCCCAACGATAACCTAGAGGATTGCTCCCCGTAGCGATTAAAAGGCGATCGCAGTGCAATATTTTTTCATTTTTTAATTCTACTTGGAAATAGCTTTTCTCTTCTCGATCCAAAAATTGCTTAACCGATTTAACCCCAACTCCCACTTGTAAATCTACCCCTGCTAGATCGGCAGCTTTCATTAAGCAATCAATAATTGTGGTCGAATTATCGGTAATGGGAAACATTCTACCATCAGCCTCGGTTTTTAACTTTACTCCCCGCGACTCGTACCACTTCACCGTATCTTGTGGCTGGAAACGAGTAAAAGCACCACGCAAAGCTTTACCGCCTCTGGGATAATTTTCTACCAAACGGGAAGGATCGAAACAGTGATGGGTCACATTACATCGACCACCACCAGATATACGGACTTTTGCTAAGGGTTTGCGTCCCGCTTCAATCAAAGTTACTTTAAGACTGGGGTTTGCTTCAGCACAAGCGATCGCACCAAAAAAACCCGCAGCACCACCGCCAACAACTATTACCTTCAACTTATAATCGCATTTTTGAAAATTACTAATTTAGTTTAATATCTTCTGGTCTTCAAAATTCCCCAAGTTAAACCAGAAATAACCGCAGTTATTAGCAAAGTAGTAATTACACCCCCTGAAATAAAGGTAATAAAACCGATACCTCGCAAGATATATAAAGAGAGAAAACCCATTAAAGAGATAAAAAATATATTGAGTATCATAGATTAAATTGGTGGTAATTCTAAGTTTTTTAATCTGTATCAAATAACTAAGTAAAATAGCGGTTCTATCTTATATTTTCTTGGATTTTGCCCAAAAAATTTATAAATTGGGAATTATAGGAGCATAACAATTAATGGCTAACTATGCCAGTTAATTGTTGTCCTTAAAAACAAAAGTCGAAGTAGGCAATTTAGAGCTTAATTGACAACACCAACTAAAATCCAATTTTATACTTAATAAAAAGATTATAGATGAATTCTCAACCTAAATATGACTTAGTTGAAGCGGAAAAAAACCGAGTTTTAGGTAACAACTTTGAAGCGTTAAATCTATACGATCGCGCCATTGCAGGAGCAAAAGAATCTGGATCGATCCAAGAAGAAGCTCTCGCCAACGAACTAGCAGCCAAATTTTATCTCGATTGGGGCAAAAAAAAGATTGCAGCAGTTTATCTGCAAGAAGCCTATTGTTGCTATGAGCGATGGAACGATCGAGCCACAATAGACCGTCTAGAGCGAAACTATCCAGAACTACTGCGCCCTATCCTGCAACAGAAAAACCAATCTTTTAATTATTTACTAACCCTTTCATCCTGTTCGACTTTAAATGATTCTAGCGATCGAACTTCCCAAAGTGGTTTTAGTTCTAATCATGTTCTCGACTTAGCAAATATCCTCAAATCTGCGCGAACTCTCACAGAAACTTTAGAACTGGATAAATTACTCAAAAAACTGAGTCAAATTATTCTGCAACACTCAGGATGCGATCGCCCGATTATTGCTTTACTAGATAATATTGGCAAGTGGGAAATTTATGTTAACGGGGATTCGCGAAATTTAGAAGCAATAGATCGTTCATCCGAAATTAATCTTTATGCTCCTGAAAAACTAATTAACTATATCAAAAACACTCAAGAAATAGTCTCGATTGATGACTTAGAAACTGACTTACCTGTTATTGATGACTATTTAAGGGAACAGAAACCTCAAGGTATTTTGGCGTTACCTCTAAAATATCAAGAAAATTTTTTAGGAGTTGTATATCTACATTCTTCTAAGACTAAAAACTTCTTCAGTCGTGAAAAAACTATTATTATAGAATTCCTCTGTTCTCAAGCTGCCATTTCCCTTCAAAATGCTTATTTATTCGATCGAAATCAAAAGGCAAACAAAGAACTATTACATAAAAATATATTTTTAAACAGACAACAAGAATCTTCTCCCGATGGCATACTCGCAGTAGATGGGAATCGCCAGGTTATTTTTTATAATCAGCGTTTTATCGAACTTTGGAATATTCCCGAAACCGTTATAGCCACCCAAGACGATCGACAACTTTTAAACTTTGTTTTAGCTCAACTAGAAAACCCAAGGGAGTTTTTGGCTAAAGTTGAATATCTTTATTCCCATTTCCAAGAAAGTAGCTGTGATGAAATTGCTCTCCAAGACGGACGCTTTCTAGAGCGATATTCTTATCCAGTAAAATTTTTTCCCTTAGATCGATCTGATAGTCGTATTTGGTATTTTCGCGATATTAGCGATCGCAAAGCTGCTGAATTAGCTTTAAAATTAAACGAAGCAAGAGCCAAAGGAGCATTTGAACAGGCGGCAATCGGTATTGCTGAGATAGATTATCGAACTGGTCGTTTGACTAAAATAAACAATTATTTCTGCCAGATGATTGGCTACAATCGTTCGGAGTTATTAAAACTTCCCATCAAACAGTTAACCCATCCTGACGATTTCGTAGAATGCCAAAAATATCTTCAAAAACTTTTTCGGGGAGAAATTGACAACTTCACCCTGGAAAAACGCTACATTCGCCAAGATGGTTTGGTTTTTTGGGCAGCTACAACTATTTCGATCGTCGATCTTCCAGGGGAAAAAGCTCAAAGAGCTTTAGCAATGATTAAAGATATTAGCGATCGCAAACGAGCCGAACAAAAACTTAAATTTACCCAGTTTGCTTTAGATAATTTTGCAGACCATGTTTTGATCTTGAAAATGAATGGTCAGATAGTAGACGCTAATCCTGCTTGCTGCCAAAGCTTGGGCTACTCCCATCAAGAGTTATCTAGTCTAACGCTATTGGATATTTCCCCCCATGCCAAACTAATTTGGGAAATCCTCAAAGAAGTAATTAAAGAAAATCGCAATATGTGTTGGGGATCTATTTATCAAAGAAAGTCGGGGGAAATATTTCCCGTCGAAGTTTCTGCTAATTATCTCGAATATGAAGGTGAAGAATATATAGTCAGCATCGTTAGAGACATAACAGAACGAAAAGCCAAAGCAAAATCTCTGAGCTTGACTAAATTTGCCTTAGAAAATACAGCAATGGCAATTTTTTGGATCGATCGCCAGGGAAAAATTATTGATGCCAATCAATCTGCTTGTAACAATCTTGGCTACGAATTTGAAGAACTGCGACAACTGCACTTTTGGGAATTTACTCCCAGTTTCCCTGTTGATTTTCCTCAAGAAGCTTGGACTGCCCATTGGCAACAAACCAAACAAAATACTTATCAAAGATTTGAAGCAGAACATCAAACTAAGCAGGGCAAGATTTTTCCTGTAGAGATTACCAGCAACTATCTAGAATATGAGGAAGAAGGCTTTATTTTTGCTCAAGCCCAAGATATTAGCGATCGCAAACTAGCAGAACAAAGATTAGAGCAAGCCAATCAAAGACTTGAAGAGTATTCTCGTACTCTCAAGCAAAAAGTTGAAGAACGGACAATAGCTTTAACCAAATCAAATCAACAATTAGAACAAGCAAAAGAAAAAGCAGAAGTTGCCAATCAAGCAAAAAGTGCCTTTTTAGCCAATATGAGTCACGAATTGCGCACTCCGATGAACTCTATTCTGGGTTTTACTCAACTTTTATTGCGAGACAATACTGTAGAATGTGTAGAATGCGATCGACAGGTGAAACTCAGAACCATACAGCGTAATGGCGAACATTTATTGGCATTAATTAATGATATTCTCGATATGTCAAAAATTGAAGCTGGTCGCATGAGTTTGAATCTAACTTGCTTTAATCTCTGGCAAATGCTCGACCGCATTAAAAATATGTTGTTATTCAAAGCCCGACAAAAAAATCTTAACTTATGCTTTGAATTAGCCTCTAACTTACCGCAATTTGTGGTCGCCGACGAACAAAAGCTATGTCAAGTGTTGATCAATTTATTAACTAATGGCATCAAATTTACTACCAAAGGAACAGTTTATTTGACTGTTAAACCCGACCCAGATCGGGAAAATCTTTTACTGTTTGAAGTTCGAGACACGGGTAAAGGAATTGACCCAGAGGACTTAGAAACCCTGTTCCAACCATTTGTTCAAACTAGATCGGGAAAATTTCAAGAAGGAACTGGTCTAGGTTTAGCCATTAGTCAAAAATTCGTGCAAGTCATGGGAGGTAATCTTACCGTCAATAGTAAATTAAATATTGGTTCTGTTTTTCAATTTCAAATTGTTGTTGAAACAATCGTTCAAACCAAGCCAAATTCTCTACCTTCAGAACCAAAAAAAGTAGTTGCTTTGGCTGCCAATCAAAGAACATATCGTATTTTAATTGTGGACGATCTGGTTGAGAATAGAGTAATAGTGAAAGAATTATTGGCAAAGTTCGGCTTTGAAATAAGAGAAGCTGTTAATGGTGCAGAGGCTCTAAAAATAATCGAATTATGGCAACCAGATTTAATTTTGATGGATATACGTATGCCTGTGATGGATGGTATTGAAGCTACTCAAAGCCTTAAGTCTAATCCTCTAACTGAGAAAATCAAGATCGTTGCTCTCACTGCATCTAGCTTTGAAGAAGAGCGAATCAAAATCTTGGCTTCTGGCTGCGATGATTTTATAGCCAAGCCTTTTCGAGAATCAGATTTATTAGAGAAACTCGCCTATCATTTAGAAATTGACTATATTTACGAACTCGTTCTCGATCCAGAACAACAAGCAGATAATTCTGTCGTCGATTTACAATCGGCGTTCGACCCTAATATATTGCAAGAGATACCTGATAATTGGTTTGAACGAGTCAATAAAGCTGCCATAGCTCTTGATGAAGACCGACTTTACCAATTACTTGAAGAAATTCGAGAAAAACATACTTCTCTAGCTAAGATAATCGAGCAGAAAATTGATAATTTTGCCATGGATGAAATTTTGGTGATGTTTGATGCTTATAAGAGTTAGTGATATTTTTTCTCTCCTTTTTTTGATGTATTAATTAAATTATAGTTCAGGCAATAACCATGACTCAGATACCAGAAATAGGACAAGTCGCTCCCAATTTTTCTGCTAAAGATAAAGAAGATAATATTGTTAGTTTGGAAGCAAAAAAAGGTAGTTGGATAGTATTGTATTTTTATCCTAAAGATAATACTCCTGGCTGTACCACAGAGGCTAAAGACTTTACTGAATATACGGAACAATTTCAAGAATTAGGAGCAGAAATTATTGGGGTAAGTCCTGATTCGGCTAAATCCCATGCTAAGTTTATTGACAAACATAATTTATCTATCACACTATTAACAGATCCCGAGCGCGAAATCATTGAAGCTTATGGTGCTTGGCGATTAAAAAAATTTATGGGTAAAGAATATATGGGAGTGGTGCGATCGACTTTTTTGATTTCTCCCAATGGTAAAATTGCCCAAGTTTGGGATAAGGTTCGAGTTAAAGGTCACGTAGAGAAAGTTTTGGCAGAATTAACAGCAAAGATCCCCAATCAATAAATAAATAATTAATTTGAACTCAGGTTAACTAGCCACCCACTTACCCCGTGTTTCCTATCAGTTAATGAAAATGAGTTAGAGAATGAGGTACTTCTAAACCATTAGCTTCCATCAAAGCTTTATCTTGCATAATTTCTCTAGGATTACCATCAGCCATAACTCTACCGCCATCGAGCAAGATGACGCGATCGCATACTTCCAAAATCAATTCTAAATCGTGAGCGGAAACCATAATTGTTTCGCCAGAAGTTTGGAGAAACTTGATCAATCTGCGTCTGGCACGTAAGTCGAGATTGGCACTAGGTTCGTCGTAAAGGACTATTTGAGGTAGCATGGCTAATACTGCTGCGATCGCCACCATACATTTTTCTCCCCCTGAAAGCTGATGGGGAATGCGATCGATTAAATGGGTAACTCCCGTTAACGATAAAGCGGCGTTGACTCTAGTTTCAATTTCTTCGACAGAGAGTCCGATATTTTCCAAACCAAAAGCAATATCATCCCGCACTGTTGGACAAAATAACTGATCGTTGGGGTTTTGAAATACCAAACCAATTTCGGGGTTAAACTCTCCTGCTTGGATCGGGCGATCAAAAAGCCTAATTTCACCATAGGTAGGTCGTAGAATACCGCACATAGTCAAGAATAGACTTGTTTTCCCCGCACCATTTGCACCAATCAAGCCGACTGTTTCCCCAGCGTTAATTTCTAAATTAATATCGGTCAGAATAGATCTTTCATCGCTGTAACTAAAACATAAATTACGTAGAGAAATTGCTTTAGTTTTTAAGGATAGGTTCTTGGCAGTTTTTACTAAGTCGTTCATTAGTTTGTTCTAATACAATAAATCGTCCTACTGGGGTATCCAGTTTAAAAACTCGGCAATAATAGCTGTAAAGCTATCAAAACCATGGCTGTGGTGCAGGTAATTAAAGTTGCCATAATACTATATTTATCCTTAGTCATAAAATTAGCTTGAGGTTTGCAGTTAGAACTTACTTTGCTTCCGTAGCCTCTAAGGATCATGGCTTGATAAATTCTTAAAGAACGTTCGTAACTTCTAATTAAAATGCTACCAGTTAGCCGAGCAAAAACCCGAAGATTGCGACGACTGATATTTTTAGGCTGAAATCCTCTCAATTTAATCGCTCGCTGCATGGTAGTCAGCATTTCTCCCAATTCCTCTAGATAGCGATAGGACAAGAGAGTCATATCGACCATCGCCCTAGGCATACCGAGCGATCGCATGGCTTTAATACTATTTAAAAAAGGCGCAGTGCCAAACAAAACCAAACTAGAAGTTAAAATACAAAAGAAACGTACGGAAACTAATAAGGCTTGCCAACAACCTTCTTCTTTAATAGTTAAATATCCCCATTCAACTAAAGGGGTTTCTCCCGATACAAAAGGCAACAAAATAATTACTGCCAAAATAAACCAACTGGGATAGCGCAAACGCGAGAGCAAAAAAGAAACGGGAATTTGAGAAAGAATGAATAAAATTCCCGTAATGGTCACTACCAAAGGCAGTAACCAGATATTTTGTACAAAAGCAAAAGCAAAAATTAAACTCAATAAGCCAATTAATTTATATCCTTGTTGCCAACGATGCAAAGGAGAATCTAAATAGGCATAACGATCTAGTGCTAATTTCATTACATGGTTTGTTAGTTAATAGTTAATAGTTATTAGTTATTAGTAGTTAATTTCTAGTCACCCAGTCACCTTGTCACCCCCTTGCACAAGTCGCTATAGGTTATGGGTTATAGGTTATGGGTTATAGGTTATTGTTGTATGAGTTCTGGTTTTACTTGTTCGAGGAAAGAAACCAACATCACACAAAATACCCCTTCAATGGCAGCTTGGATGGTATAACTGCCTAAAGATATTAAAATAGCCGTTCTTTCGGCGTTGACATCCATATCTGGGGAAATATGAGTCACCAATAAAACGGCAAACATCGATGCAGATAGTAATAATGCTCCCATTCCAGCCACAAAAGAGAGAACTTTGGTTACAACGGACTTTTTCCCCCCCAAACGATTGCGCTGTCTAAAAATGAGATGAGCCACGATCGCAGGTAAGCCCAAGATAATTGCATTTACTCCTAGAGTGGACATTCCACCATGTTGAAACATGACTGCTTGAAAAAATAAACCAATTAAAATAGCGGGAAAAGCATAAAACCCCAAGATTACGCCCATTAAACCATTAAAAATTAAATGAACGCTAGTGGGGGGAATCGGAATATGAATCAGAGAAGCTACAAAAAAAGCCGCTGTTAATAAAGAAGCCTTAGGAATGTTTGCCTGAAGAGAACGATCGCGATCTATTTCTCGTAGAGAGTACCATGTAACTCCACCAGTTAAAGCATAACCAGCAAGACATACATTCGGGGGGAGAAAACCGTCAGGAATGTGCATTAATCAACCTAGATGTAATTATTTAGCGAGATTTAGAACGAGAAAAGAACAATGCCGTGCCGACAAATCCCCACCCCACCGCAGCAGCCATCATTAGTTTTTGTGATGGACTATAACCTTTCCCCATTGGAGGGGAGGTCATTTGGTTCGCTGCTAGTTTGTCATTTTGAATAGGAATGCTGGTAATGCTACCATGTCCTGACTGACGTACTTTTACATCCCAATTACCAAGATTGCTAGAGTCGCGATCGGGAACAAAAGTAAATTTACCAGATTCATCGGTCGTACCTTGCATCCAGGGAGTGGCGCGATCGCTAGGTGCGTAAATAACTACTTGAGCCTGTTTCATGGGCGTACCATCATCATATTTAGCTTGGATGGTAATGGCAGAAGTTGTTTGATATTCAATATTTGCACCGTGGGCTAAAACTTGCTTTGGGGTTGTAACCGCGATCGCCAAAGCCAGAAAAAAGTAAAACCTATTCATAGAATTAACGTAGGGTTTCTAATAAGGAAATTGTAAGATTTTTTGACAAAGCTCTCAAATTTTCCCCTATTTTTCTCCATAATTGCCATCTGCTAATTGCTAATAACACAATGTCCTTCTCCTACATGACCCAAATTAGCGATCGCTTTATTGAGTTTTTGATAGTCTTCATCGGATAGTCGATCGGCTAACTCCACATCGTTTAAATCAACACTATTATTACTAGCTAATTGAGCTATGGGTTCAAATCCCAAAGCATCTTGATTGAGAGCATCTTCTGAAGGGCTATCGGCATCCCCAAAAATATGATCGAAATGAAAAGTAGCTTCTACTTCTCCCGAACTATCTGAGGCGACTATTCCCTTGCGTTCGTCTCCAATAAATTCACCACAAACATATTCCATTGGTTGGTTAAAACCTAAATTAAAATCGATAGTTTGTCCTTCTTTTTGAGCCGTACCAATTAAAGCAATAGTTTGTCCCGAGATCGGACTATCTGCCCCTGCGGTATTTAATTTCCAACTTAAGGCATTATAAAATCCTTGAGGAACTTCAATTTGCTCGATTAATATTGGTTCGGCTACTTCATCTCCTGCTGCCAAATCCATAGTTTTAGCTTGTTCTAAGAAATCTATTTTTTGTTGATACTTAATACTTTTTTTCGTATCTCCCTTATGAGGTTCAAAACCAGATTCTGTTGCATAGGTAGTTGCCTCAGAAATATTTACATAGGCGTGATCGAAATTGATTTGCCACCCATCTTTACTGGTAAAGCCCTGTCTGACAAAATCTTCACCATTAGCTACTAGTGCTAAGTTGCTGTCTTGGCTAGTATTAGCGATAGCGCGATTTTTATTGTTACTACTGTTATTAGTTAAAATTACCGAACTGAAAGCAATTCCACAAAATAGTAGAGAAATTTTATTCATTAATAAAGATTCAGATCCTAGATTTTTTGTCTGTCTTTAGTAATAATGAATTCTGTCACCTTGTTTCAATCCCCCTATAGGGCATTAAACCTGGTTTTTTAGCTAGATTTAAGCATTGAGTTGATGATGTTAAAAAAGGATATTGTTTGTAACAAAAAATTAATTAGTGTCATTTTTCTTCAAATTGCTTACAATGCCATAGGGGCGAAAAATAAGGGAAACTTTGTCACTTCTTTATATTTACTAAGGATTTTTTCTTTAATCCAAGTCCAATCTTCACCTAAGTTGCCAAAATCAAGGCTAAAATCAAAAAGCAATTATCAATTTCTAGTTGATAACACTCACTCACAAATCTGTCTTAGTTAAGACTAAGCAATTACAATGTAATTGAGATCGTTGTTTGCTCTCCTGAAATTAAACAGTGAGACAAAGAGTAAACTTGAGGTGTAATTAGACACACTCTTAAAATAGAAGTCCCCCACCAAACCATTAACTAAACAAATATCATTAATTTTTCACTGAAGGAGCAAGAGGAAAACGGCATGACCCAAGCTAATCAAGTTCTAGCAACTATCGCCAATCCTGCAAATGATTGGGAAGTACTAATCGAAGAAGATACTCAAAAAGACCGAGAAGATGTCGATTTGAAAGTAGCAGCTAAGGGGAAAAAGAAAAAAGCCAGTACAACTCGCCGTGCCGAACGTGGTCGCAAAAAGCCTTATACAGAAGATTCTATTCGTATTTACCTCCAAGAAATCGGTCGCATTCGACTGTTAAGAGCAGAAGAAGAAATTGAACTGGCTCGTCAAATTGCCGATCTATTGGAACTAGAAAGACTTAAAGACAGTCTGGAAGATGGTTTGGGTAGAGAAGCTACCGACGAAGAATGGGCCAGAGAAGTGGATATGGAATATCGCAAATTCCGCCGCCGCCTCTTTATTGGCAGACGCGCTAAAGACAAAATGGTGCAATCTAACCTCCGTTTAGTAGTGTCGATCGCCAAAAAATACATGAATCGCGGTTTATCTTTCCAAGACTTAATTCAAGAAGGATCTTTAGGTCTAATCAGGGCAGCTGAAAAGTTCGACCACGAAAAAGGCTATAAATTTTCTACCTATGCAACTTGGTGGATCAGACAGGCAATTACCAGAGCGATCGCCGATCAATCTCGTACTATTCGCCTTCCCGTTCACCTTTACGAAACTATTTCTCGCATTAAAAAAACTACTAAACTACTTTCTCAAGAACAAGGACGCAAACCTACCGAAGAAGAGATTGCAACTCGCATGGAAATGACCATTGAGAAGCTCAGATTTATCGCTAAATCGGCTCAATTACCAATTTCCTTAGAAACCCCCATCGGTAAGGAAGAAGACTCTCGTTTGGGCGATTTTATTGAGGCTGATGGCGAGACTCCTGAAGACGAAGTATCTAAAAGTCTGCTCCGAGAAGATCTAGAAAGCGTACTAGATACTTTAAGCCCCCGCGAACGCGACGTTTTACGCTTGCGTTATGGTCTGGATGACGGACGCATGAAAACATTAGAAGAAATCGGACAAATTTTTAATGTTACTCGCGAGCGCATCCGTCAAATCGAAGCAAAAGCTTTACGTAAGCTGCGCCATCCCAACCGCAATAGTATATTAAAAGAATACATTCGTTAGATTTGGAAATAATCTAACTAGAGATAGATAAATGGGTTGGATAAGTAGGGGCTGTTCGCGAACAGCCCCTACTGCTGTTTTAACTGTTTAAAGATAAGCCGAGAATGAGCAAGCTGCGTTGAAAATCGTCTAAAATTGCAATATTGGGCAAGTAACCCCATTGTTGAAAACCATAACGGGTTAGTAATTTAATGCTGGGTTGATTGTGGGCGAAAACAAAACCTAGAAGGGTTGTTATTTCCAATTCTGAACAGGATGCGATCGCTTTTTCCATAAGCTTACTTGCTACTCCTTGACGATGGTATTTTGTTCCTACGTAAATACTAATTTCCGCAGTGTGGAGATAGGCAGGACGACCGTAAAAGTTTTGAAAACTCAGCCATCCTAATATTTCTGTTTCTTGTACTGCTACCCAAATTGGTCGATTGGGCGATCGCTTGCTATACCAATCTCGTTTACTTTCTACCGTAACTGCTTCGGTATCTGCGGTTGCCAAACGACTGGGGATACTTTGATTGTAAATATTAACAATGGCTGGCAAATCTGCTTCTTGGGCAGGGCGAATGTTTATCATTGAGCATTGGACATTAGTCAATCTAATTATTTGTAGGATGCGTAGAGCGATAGCGAAACCCATCAATCTGTTGCTGCTGTTGGGTTTCATTCTTCAACCCAACCTACTAGCTGCAATTTCTTGTTTCAGTCAGGCGATCGCCTGAATTATTGGTACAAGCGATCGCCCTTCATCTAGTCGCAAAAATAAGTTAGGGTATCGCGAGCGTTACGAATAAAATCATCAGAAGGATTTGGGGTTGAATAAATTTGCTGTAAAGCATCTGACCAAAGACCTTTTTTGGCAAAATAATTAGCTTTTTCTAAAGCAATTTTCTCTTGACTAACACCTGCTAGGGTAACCTGAGTTTCTAATGCCATTAGCTCAGCAGCGATTAGCTCTCTTGTTTCAGATGCCATAACCCGAAAAGTATAGCGATCGCGACGGTCAGTGACAATTTCCCAATCATAGCTTTTACCTGGTTTTAAGGCTTCTCCCGTATAAGCAAGATAATTAAATTTACCGACGGGAGATTGAGGGGTAAAAGTTTGACTCCATAATAGTTGTGATTCGCGATCGGGATCAAAAGAATCATAAAGATAGATCGTGATTGGGGATACATCACCTTGCCAAATAAACGTAGGGCGATCGCTCCAGATGACATTTTTAGCTTCTATTAAACCTGGCGTAATCGGGCAGAGTTCTCTGCGGGAAGCTAAAGTAGGCTCTTGACGTTTTTTTAAGAGTTCCCAAATAGCTGACCAAATAGATTTACGTGCGCCAGAGCTATTGGGCGTTAAGGACTCAGGGACAGTTGTTGAATCCCTCGGTTTAGTTTTGGGATCAAATTCAGAGTTTGGTTGAGCTAGGACTGAAGATTTAATTAGAATTGCGATTAGAATTAGGAAGAACCAAGACACAATTCTCTGGGTGTTTCGGTGGGTTTTAGGGGAACACTTAATCCGCTTCATGAGATTGCCTCCTCAAAGTAGGCGTAAGATAAATCCAAAAAACTGCTGAGGGTAAAAATACAGGCAGTAATACCGAGACAGAGAGATAAACTTGCAGGGCAATTAAGACATAAGCCCCCGTACAGCTAGCCAGTCCCAAAGTCCACTTAGATCCCTGACCAGAATGCAAATTCAACCGCAAAGTAATTCCCTGAGCTAATAAGCCCGCGATCGCGATCGTCCAAAGTTCGGGAATATTAACTACCAGACGCTGTGTCAGTAACTGATAAATCATATAAGCCAGAAACTCAGAACCAGTAAAGTTACCCGAACTAATGGGTGCATTACCATAACGTGACCGCCAGTATTTCACTGCCCAGGGTAGGGGAAAATTGTCAGCACCAGGTTTGACACCAGCTTCTTCGTATCCTCCAGGAGCAATGATGACTATTTGTCGCTCGAACCAATGGTCTGCTAAAGAATTTTCGCTAGTACTGTCGAGTAATTGCCAGGCAGGAAGATGATTATATACACGATGGGGAGGAAGGGAAAAATCGTTGATTGGTCGTAACCAATGCAGACCGAAATTGGCAGTAAAGTTAGTCAGAGGATGAAGTTTTACTTGCTTTAAGAAATTAACCGTATCATTGTGGTGTTCTGGTTGGTGGAGATAGTCCAACAATTGAGTCCGACAATCTTGTTGATTAGTTAATTGTGGCTGTAGCATCTCGGCGGTAGAGGATTCCTGATTTAGAGCATAAACTACTGAGAGCAGATAAGCAAAAGGACAAGCTTGGGCGCAATCAGTTTCAGGGGAGGGAATTTTGACATATTCAGGTAGGGCATTGGTATAGCCTTGCAGACTCCAGTTCGGACTAGTAATACAACTTTCAG